>CAMJWQ010000056.1 GCA_946409475.1 uncultured Lachnospiraceae bacterium | reverse complement strand
ATACTTGGTGTATCCGGATTGATGGGCGCGGGACGCAGTGAGATTATGAATGCCATTTTTGGAATTGATAAATATGACAGCGGTGAAATTATACTGGAAGGTAAAAAACTGACGATTAAGTCCCCGAAGGATGCCATTGACAATAAAATTGCAATGGTAAGTGAGGATAGGAAATTATATGGATTAGTATTATGCAGATCCATAAAGGAAAATGTCTCCCTGCCTAATCTGGAAAATAAGCATAAAGGCCTGTTTATTAATAACGTAAGGGAAGCGGATTCGGTAAAAGAATATGAAAAATCCCTAGGAATTAAATGTGCCGGTATCAATGTCAATACGGGAACATTAAGCGGCGGCAATCAGCAGAAGGTGGTACTGGCCAAATGGCTTCTGTCCGAACCAAAGGTATTGATATTGGATGAACCTACCAGAGGGATAGATGTGGGAGCTAAATTTGAGATATACAAGATCATGGTCGAATTGGCTAAGAAAGGCATTGCCATTATTATGATATCTTCTGAGCTTCCTGAGGTAATGGGTATGAGTGACCGCATACTGGTAATATCAAACGGTAAGGTTACGGGATGTTTTACAAAGGAAGATATAGATTCCGGAAATGTTACCCAGAAAAATCTATTAAGCAGTGCTTTAAAAGAAATGTAGGAGGACAGGAAAGTGAAAAAATTCAAAAACTTAACTAATATGGATGTTGCCAGAAAATATGGAATATTAATGGTATTGGTTATTATGTGGTTCATCATGCTGTGCGTTTCTCCGACATTCAGAACACCGGATAATGCTGTTAATATACTTAGACAGGTATCCGTTAACGGAATTATCTCCATAGGAATGACCTTTGTTATTATGACAGGCGGTATTGATCTGACAGTGGGGTCATTAATTGCTGTTGCAGGTGTCGTATCGGGAAGTATTTTAGTGGCCAATCCCGGTAATGTTGTCATAGCCATTCTGGCGGCCCTTATCGTATGTGGTCTTTTTGGAGCGATGAACGGATTCTTTGTAGCATATATGAAGGTTCCTGCCTTTGTGGCAACCCTGGCAGGTATGACCATAGGAAGAGGATTTGCCTATGTATATTCCGATGGAAAGCCATACACCTTAGCGTCGGAGGGCTTCAGCTTTATTGGAAAAGGCAGTGTACCTATTATTATTTTCCTGATAATCGTTCTTCTGTCCCATATTATGCTGAGCAAAATGAAATTTGGCCGTTATATTTATGCAACGGGCGGTAATATCAAAGCTGCCGATGCATCAGGTGTAAAAGTAAAGAATGTATTGCTCAGGGTTTATATTTTGGGGGGCGTATTAGCAGGAATAGCCGGAATAGTGCTTGCCTCCAGAACGAATTCGGGTCAGCCCGCAGTGGGTACCGGTTACGAAACAGATGCCATAGCTGCCGCGGTAATCGGAGGAACCAGCATGACAGGCGGTGTTGGTACGATTGGAGGAACGTTAATAGGTATCCTTATCATCGGGACCTTAAATAACGGTTTGAATTTATTGGATGTATCGTCTTACTACCAACAAATTATTAAAGGTTTGATTATTCTTGGAGCCGTATGCTTTGACATTCGTTCTAAGAGTTCATCAAAATAAAAAAGAAAAGGGAAGGTAAAAATTATGAAATTGAAAAAATTATTAGTAACAGCTCTTGCCGGTATAATGATGTTTGGTCTTGTTGCATGTGCGGGAGAAAGTAAAACAGAAGGCACAAATGAAAAGGAAGCTGAAAACACCACTGCAGAAGAAAATAGTTCTGCGGAAGAGACCACAGCGGATACAGATAGTGAATCCGGCATTAAAATCGGCTTGCTTATGAAAACAATGTCGGATACCTATTCTAATAAATTAGGTACATCCATTCAGGCTTATGTAGAAGCTGAATATCCGGATGCAACATTGTACTTAATGGACGGACAGGCAGATATTGCAAAACAAATTTCACAGGCAGAAGATTTAATTGCGAAACAGGTGGATGTAATTATATTAAATCCGCAGGATGCGGATGGCTCGGCACAGGTTCTGGATCTGGCAGCATCGGCAGGAATACCCGTTGTTGAAGTGAATACGGAAACAACACGTACCGATTATGCATCCTTTGTAGGCTCTGAAGATGTGGAAGCCGGTGAAATCATGGGACAGTTTATCATTGAGCAATTGGGCGGCGAAGGAAAAATTGCCATTTTAGAAGGAGAAATGGGACAAAGTGCACAGATTAAGAGATATGAAGGTCTTGAAAACACAGTATTAAAAGAAGAGGGAATTGAGTGCGTGGCAACCTTATCGGCTAACTGGTCAAGAAGTACGGCTATGTCCACAACAGAAGACTGGTTAGGCAAATATCAGGATTTAGATGCTATCGTCTGTGAAAATGATGATATGGCAATGGGTGCTTTACAGGCAGCTGAATCCCAAAGCAGAGAATTAATCATTATCGGTACGGATGCCATTCCCGATGCTCTGCAGGCTATTAAAGACGGACGTTTATCGGCAACCGTATTGCAGGATGCAAAAGGACAGGCTACAACAGCCATAGACGTAGCCGTAAAGGTAGCGAATGGAGAAACAGTGGAATCCAGATATAAAGTAGACTTCCAGCTTATTACAATAGACAACGTAGACGAATATATGGAAGAATAGCGATAGGGTATCAATATTCGGAGAATAAATGTAAATAGTGATAATTCACTAATATTACATGTTACATTAAAAACAGACAAGGTGAGAAAATGACCGGTCTGTTTTTAGTGTATTTTAAATACGCATTTGCCGTTCGTTAAAGACATCTATATTCATGAAAAAAATAATAAAATTTTAAGGAGAATGAGATGACATTAGTTAGTACAGATATCCTATTAAAGAAAGCACAGGAAGGAAAGTATGCGATAGGAGCCTTTAATGCTGAAAATATGGAAATGGTACAAGGAATTATAGAGGCTGCAAAAGAACTGAATTCTGCAGTTATCATACAGACAACACCTTCTACCGTAGCCTATGCCAGCCTGGAAATGTTTCGGGCAATGGTTTATGAAGAGGCTAAAAAAATGGAAATACCTGTTGCCATCCATTTAGACCATGGCAATAGTTTTGAACTATGTGAAAAAGCAATAAATGCCGGTTATACATCGGTTATGATTGATGGATCTAAATTAAGCTTCGAAGAAAATATAGCGGTAAGTAAAAAAGTATCACAGCTGGCGAAAATAATGAAAATACCCGTAGAGGCCGAGCTTGGTACTGTTGGCGGGAAAGAAGATAATCATGTGGTTATGGATAAGGATGCCTTATACACAAATCCATTGCAGGCAAAAGAATTTGCAGAAAAGACAGGTATTGATTCTCTGGCTATTGCAATCGGCACAGCTCATGGATTCTATAAGGGAACACCCAAATTGGATTTTGAAAGGTTAAAGGAAATAAAGGAACTGGTATCCATACCGCTGGTTCTTCATGGAGCGTCCGGCGTGCCTGATGATGCGGTTACAAAAGCAATCGGGTCAGGTATTTGTAAAGTAAATTTTGCTACGGAGTTAAGAGCCGCTTTTACAAAGGGGGTACGGGAGGCTTTATCTGCCGATGAAAATATGTATGATCCTAAAAAGTATAACATGGCCGGTAAAAGGGAGGTTACTAGGCTGGTAATGGAGAAAATCAGGTTATGTAAAAGTGTGGGAAGCGCAGGGAATTTGAAGATATAATTTCCCTGTCCGTATAAATAGAACGATTACAAGATGAATTCTAAGCATAATTTCAATTTGTCCACACATATCGTATAGTAATGATTTTTAGATATGCGGGGTTTTTATGAACAAGGAAAGCAGTAAGGATAAAATTAAAAATTTAACAGGTAGGGCAATCAGATCGGTTTTTTTCTGGATTACGGTTTTACTGCTCATTATCAGTGCCTTTCTATATGTGCCGGAAGTAATCACCGTAAGCAATAGTGTCGGCGGCAAGGAACTGCCTGTTTATTCGGTGGAAACAGATAAAAAGCAGGTGGCCCTAAGCTTTGATGCTGCCTGGGGTGAGTGTTGATTGTGGAAAGCATAAAAGACAGTGAATTTATTCCCCAGCACGAATACGTCTTATTTTACGGATAAATTGCGAAGACCTGATGACAGTTTGTGTTAATGTGGTGATGATGATAATACCAAAGGCGATAGCGGCAGCTTCTCCGGCTAATAATATGGCATAGGACTTTACCAGACTGCTGTTTTGCAGGACAAGGGAAGACATCATATAATATAAATCGCTTCCAGGCACCAGCGGGACCAGCATGGGGACCAGAAACAAAATAACCGGAGTCTTTAAAATCCGTGCCAGTATTTCGGAAAGAAGAGCTATGATGAGCGTGGCGGTAAAGCAGGATAAAATCTTATTGCCCTCACTGAAATGAAATATAATCCGATAGCATATCCAGGACAGGGAGCCACCCAGTCCGGTAATGATTATTTTATAACCATGTATATTATACATAACGGAAAACCCGACAACACCTAAAAAAGCCATGAGAACTTGTATGAATATCGTTTGCATGTAATTTTCTCCTATTTTATAAGCCAATCATAATCATAACGGTTCCAAAGCCCACAGCAATGGCAAATGCCTTTAAAAGAGCTTCGCATAATCCCAATAAGCCGGTAATCAAATCTCCTCTTATCATATCTCTGAGGGAAGTTGTCAGGGAAATTCCGGGAATCAGCAGCATAATATTACCGATAATGATTTTATCAAAAGACGCACCGATGCCTAAATTTATCAATAAAATTACAGCAAGTCCCGTTACAAAGGAGCATAATAAGTAGAGAACCAGAGACTGCATTTTCATTTTATAACCAAGGGCTATGATGATAGAAAGAAAGAGTCCGGAAATCAGGGACGCTGCGGCATCAATGAGGCTGCCGCCGAAAAAAACGGTTAAAGGCCCCGAAATCAGGGGATAGGCCAAAAGCTTTACAAGGGCAGGGTATTTTTTTGTGCCGCTGATATCTGTGATGCATTTCTGCAAATCTTCAACACCTTTGGGACTTAGGCATAAATCCCTGGAAAGCGCATTAATATGGACGATTTTTTCCATATCGACCTGAGTGGAACGTATTCTTCTTGTTTGCGTAATGACCTCCCCATTTTCTGCCTGTACCGTAAGGACAATGGAAGAAGTAATAGAAAAAATATCTACCCGGTTAAACCGATAAGCCTTTCCAAGACGTTCCATGGTATCTTCTACTCTGCTTACCTCAGCTCCCGACACCAAAAGCATTTCACCGATATCTAAGAGGGCAGCCACGAGTAAAGTATTTTCATTGCTGTTGGCTTTTGTCTGTTGATTCATAAATCACACCCTGTTCCGTATGTTCTGTATGGAGTAAGCCTGTTTTATTATACATGGTACCTGTTTTTAATAAGCCTATATCTCACTTAACTGTTTCAGCATTTGATCCGCTTCCTCGGAAAAATGATAAATAATTTTTATTTTCCTGTTCTCATAAACATAGACCATATCTATCATATCTGTTATGGTACTCCTGTCCAGTGCTAAAACCTTCTGTGACTGCATAAGGTTTTTCAGCCACGGGGAATCACATGCCCCGGAATATTTATTATTATTCACAGTATCATTCAATAAAGCAAGCTTTTTTCTCAATATATTTTCTTTTTTTTGATAATCATCCCGAAAGGACAGGAAATCCTCTTTATTAAGAATACCTTCCTTATAATCCTCATAGGCCTCTTTTTTCAGTTTCCGTATGTGGGTCATTTCAGCATTTATCTTATTTGTTTCCGGTTTTTTCCGCCTGTTATTTTTGAAATTATTTTTTATTTGCTCAGTAATGATACCGGTTAAGTTATCCGTTTTGCGGAGAATAGCATTCAGATCGCAAAGGAGCATGGCTTCCAGATCCTCCTGGTATATTTTGTGAGGTGAGCAAAAGGACTTACCATAACGGGTATAGGAGGAGCAATAATAGAGAATTCTGCCGTCGGAACCTTTCTTTTTCGTCAGTGCCCTCCCGCAGTCGCCGCACTTTAGGAATCCTGCAAAAATACTTATATTTTCGTTAAGATTTAACTGCTTGGTTTCGCGTTTTAGCAGATTCTGTACTCTGTTCCAGGTATCTTTGTCTATGATGGCTTCATGGGTATTAGGAACAACGATCCAATCCTCCTTATTCAGGACGACGGGCTTGCCCTTCATTCTCCTTTTTGTTTTGCCCTGAACCATATTTCCCGCATATATTTCATTGGATAACATTCTATGAACAGTGGGGTAGGTCCAATAAGCAGTTCCGCTCAGCCGGTTACCGTTCGTATATCGGAGGCCGGAAACCTTTTTATACTCCGAGGGGCACAATATACCTTCTTCATTCAGAATTTTCGCAATGGCAATTTTACCTTTTCCCTCAATATACAGACGGAAGATTTTTCTGACTACGGAAGCGGCATATTCATCAATAATCAGCCTGTTCTTATGATACACATCTCTCTGATATCCGTAGCTTGGAAAAGCACCGATAAACTGGCCTTCCTTTTGTTTGGCCTTGAAGGCCGACTGTACTTTTTTGGAGATGTCTCTTGCATACTGCTCGTTAAAAACATTTTTGACCGGCAGGAGTAAATCATAGTCTTGAATAAAGCTGTCTATATTATCATTTACGGCAATGAAACGAATATTCTCATTTACAAAATATCTTTCTAAATAATAGCCCATTTCTATGTAATCCCGGCCGAGACGGGATAAATCTTTTACGATAATGCAGTTAATACGGTCTGTTTTTATATCCGTAAGCATCCGCTGAAAGGCAGGTCTGTTAAAATCCGTTCCCGTATAGCCGTCATCAACATACTCATCATATAGTATAAAATTTGATTTGTTTTTTATATAATCCGCCAGTATTTTTCTTTGGTTGTCAATACTGTCGCTTTCCGTCTTATCACCGTCATCCCGGGACAAACGCAAATAGAAAGCAGCATAAAATAAATTATCTTTTTTCATGCATAGCACCTGTTTTACCTTGAAGGGAATCATAGGTTTTTTGATTGGTAATACCGGTATGATTGATATGGCTTTTTATTAATTTGCATATAAATTCATCAACAGAATATTTGTTTAAGTAAACTCTTTCAACCGTATAGGATACGGATTTATAATAATCAGCATTTTTTAAAGGAGCCAGCAAAATCACCTATTAGATTCTTTTTATCAAGTTTATTAATATTATATTGCAAATATGCAGATAAGCTTATGCCAAGGATAGATGAAAATTTTGCTGTTATTTTTTGCAAAAGGCAAAATATTGATAATGAAAATAAATAGGTAAAATGTATAGTAAATATATATTAAAAATAAAAATGGCGGAAATGATAGTCAGATAATATAATTATTTGAGTAATATATAAAATTAATTGTGAAAATAGTACAATAATTATTGACAGCATTCTGGGAAAGATATATAATTTAACTACTTTAATAAATGACTTTAAGTAAAGTATATTAAATTGGAGGTGGTATGATGCAGGTAACTCCGGTAATAGAGGTAAAGAATATCAGTAAATCTTTTACTTCAACAAAAGCGTTGTCAAAGGTGGAGTTACGGATTTTTCCAGGAGAAGTAAGAGGGTTGATCGGAGAAAATGGTTCCGGCAAATCAACTCTGTCGGCAATAATTTCAGGAAATTTGAAGGCCGATGAGGGTGAAATGTTTATGTTCGGCAAACCGTATTCTCCTACAAACAGCTTTGAAGCATCTGAAATGGGGGTGTCGATTATTGTTCAGGAGCAGGGAACAGTTGAAACAATTTCTGTCGCAGCAAATATTTTTGCCGGCCGAGAACATCAATTTTGTCATATGGGGTTTCTGAACAGCAAAAAACTAACGGTAGAAGCACAAAAATTATTAGACAGCATTGGATTGGAGTATATTCGGGCAGAAATGCTGGTAGCAGGATTATCCTTTGAAGACAGAAAATTGGTAGAAATAGCAAGAGCTTTTTACAGATTACCGGAATTGTTTATTGTAGATGAAACAACTACGGCTCTTCCACAGCGTGGGCGTAATATTTTATATGGTTTGATAAAGAAATTAAAAGCAAATGGGAAATCGGTACTGTTTATATCTCATGATATTGAAGAACTTGTAGAGGTTTGTGATACGGTTACGATTTTAAGGGATGGCAAATTGGCAGGAAGCTTAACGGAAGATGAAATGGATCCTTATAAAATGAAAACTCTTATGGTCGGACGTGAAATTACAGATAATTATTACCGTAGTAGAGAGAAAACTGCAGAGCAGAGTGACAAAATAGTGTTGTCGGTTGAACATGTGAGCAGTAAAATCTTAAAGGACATATCATTTCAACTGAAGAAGGGTGAAATTTTAGGGTTCGCAGGTCTTTCGGATTGTGGCATTCATGAAATCGGAAAAGTGGTTTTTGGTTTAATCAAGCCGGAAAAAGGGAAGGTATTGTATGGAAACGGCATTGAAATTACAAATCCTAAGCAGGCAATAGAGAAGGGATTGGGATTTATGTCAAAAAATCGGGATAGGGAATCCATGCTGATTGAATTGACAATTAAGGAAAATACAGTTATTCCATCATTGCCCAAATTGGCAAGGTACGGATTTTTTATTACACCAAAGAGTGAAAAAGAATTGGCTTTGAAATGGTGTGGGAGGCTTAACGTAAAAATGAAAAACATTGAACAGCCATGTTCCGAATTGTCAGGAGGTAATAAGCAAAAAATCGTATTGGCAAAATGGTTGGCTAATGATTCGGAAATCTTTATTCTTGATTGTCCTACAAGAGGAATTGATATCGGAGTAAAGGAAGCTATTTATAAGATTATGGGAAACCTGAAGTCTCAAGGGAAATCTATTATTATGATTTCTGAAGAACTTCCAGAAGTAATAGGGATGAGTGACAGGATTTTAGTAATGAAAGATGGGTGCCTGAAAAAAGAATTTATTTTTGACAATGGAACATCTGAAGCAGATATCATCCAGTATATGATTTAAGGAGGTACGGAAATTGTTAATAAGAGAAAAATTATCAAAATACATATCTTTTTTAGGGTTACTGGTTTTAGTGATATTTTTTCAGATAGTGACAAAAGGAAATCTTTTGACAACGAAAAACGTATTACTGATATTAAATCAGGGATATGCAATTCTAATCGCTTCATTTGCAGGCGTATTTGTTATGTCGACTGGTAATCTGGATTTCTCATTGGGAGCAATAGCGGGATTCAGCTGCGTATGTGCAACCTTGGCCGCATTAAATATGAATCCGTTTCTTTCCATACCAATAGCGTTGCTTGTTGGAGTCGGTATTGGATTATTAAATGGATTTGTACAAAATGTGTTTAAAATACCAAGCTTTTTAACTTGTTTATGTACCATGTTCATTTTAACAGCCGGAACGCAAAGCTTAATTACCGGATCAAGCATTATGATGCCTATATCAATGATGAGTTGGGATTCTAATGCGGTTAAAATAGTCTTTGGAATAGGATATACGGTAATTATGGTAGTTTTATTTAAGTATACGAGAATTGGAAAACAATTAAAAGCAATTGGTGTTTCACCGGAAGCTGCCAGACAGTCAGGCGTTAATGTGCCGGGAATGATGACTTTAGCATATGTACTTACCGGCCTGGCCGGTGGTATAGCCGGATTCTTTTTAATGCTCCGTACCGGTGGGGCAGCAACAACAACGGGGCAAACTGTTACAACAGATGTCATTATTGCCATTGTTTTTGGCGGTATGTCAATTGCGGGGGGTGCATCTTCAAAAATTAGTGCGGCAATATTAGGAGCACTGACTGTTACTATATTAAATAATGGTATGATTTTAGCAGGGTATGGCGGTGATGCCCAACAGTTTGTGAAAGGGATGTTATTTTTAGTAATTGTTGCCGTCTCAACCAAAAGAGGTACAGGGATTGTAAAGTAAGGAGGAAAAACGATGAAAAAGAAAATAATAGCACTTATTATGAATTGTGTTTTGACGGTTGGATTATTGACAGGATGCGGAAGCAACCAGAAGGAGGAAGCAGGAGCAGGAGCGGGTACAGCAGAAGAGGAGGTAACTGAAAAAAATGCACCGGAGCAAACATCCGGTGAAGAAAGAAGCGGCAGCGCAGATGCAGCTTTTAAGTATGGTTTTATTTCCTGGGGAACAGCAGATGAGCATGGCCGTACTTTGAACGCGGCAGTGAAATGGGCGGTAGATGCCGCCGGCGGTGAAGTGGTAACGGATGGTTCTGCTATTTCTGCCGAATCAACGGTAGCAGCGGCAGAAAATTTGATTCAGTCAGGATGTAATATGATAAGCTTTTGTACATATGCCGGAGAAGCGTCCGTAGCGCAAATATCAAAGCTTTGCCAGGAAAATGGTGTTTATTGGACAATGTGGGACACAACCATAGCCGATCCTGATATTGCAGCAATGATTGCAGAGGATCCTTATTATGTTGGAAGTACATCGGAAGATAACTATACAGCCGGATACAATACACTGAAAAGCTTGGCTGAAGCCGGTGCCAGTAACATTATCTTAATAAAGTATGGTGTTAATATTCCAACCTGTGACGACCGCTGTAAAGGTGCATATGCCGCAGCAGAGGATCTGGGAGTAAATATTGTTTATGAAATAGTCACACCTGAGGACTATAAGAAAGCAACACAAGATGCATTAGTTGCTTATCCCGATACGGATGCTGTACTTTTAACCGGTTCTGGGTCTAATACAACCTCAGTGGTAGCTGCTTTTCAGGAAGCAGGAAAGGAAAAATTCTATATTGGTGCATTTGACTATTTTGATCAGATGGGTGAATGCTTAAAAGATGGGGAACTTACAGTTATTAACGGCGGACATATGGTAACAGGAACATTTTCGGCATTAATGGCAATTAATGCATTTCAGGGAAATCCTTTGTCAGATGAAAAAATTAAGGTTATAATTCCATATTTAACATTAACTTCTTATGAAGATTATGAATTGTACAAAAAATATGCATCTGAGAATGCGGCTTATACTTCACAAGAATTACAGGCGTGTATTAAGGCCGATAATCCGGAATTAACAATAGATTCCTTTCAGGAATTTATCGGAAAGTGGAGTATTGAAGATATTCAGGCAAGAAGGTCGGAATAATGAAGACCGAGGTGGCATATATGAAAATGAACAACTTTGTAAATATGAGTAAAAGAGTATTGTTTACTATTGGATTGCCGCTTATTATTTACCTGGCGTTGGGAATTTTGAGACCTGATATCTACTTCAAGTGGAGCACATTTGTCATGTTATTTACACAATCCATTTCCTATGCGGTTGTTGGATGGTCAATGGTATTTGGCATGTCAGTGGGATTATTTGACTTCAGTGTTGGATCAAGAGTTATTTTGGCTGGGTTAGTTGGCATTCATATGGCGTTATACTTTGGTGTCGTGGGATTTATATTGGGAATTATCGTGTCTTCCTTAGTGATGGCGGCATTTACCGGAGGCGCATATGCTTTTTTTAAAATACCCTCTATTATAACCGGCTTTGCAGCATTGTTGATATTTGAATCCATGGCTACTATATATCAGAAACAATTTTCTGTAATTGTAGATGATAATATTAAAGTTTTTGGTACATCACCAGGTATTTATATGATTGGATTGTTATCCTTTATTTCGGTGTATCTGATTTTTAATAATACAAAATTTGGATATCAGATTAAGGCAATTGGTGGTAATGAAAATATTGCAAGAAGTATGGGAATTAATGGAATGAAATTAAAAGTGATGACATATATAGTGGGGTGTGCGTTTCTGGCTATCGCAGCAATGATTAAAGTAGGGTATACGGGAACCATGCTTGGTGTAACCAGTATGCAGAGTATGAACCAATGCTTTACGCCTATGATGGGCGTTATGATAGGACTTTACTTGACTTCGTGTAATCCTATTATTGGTGTTTTTATTGGACAATTTGCAATAACAGTTGTAAGCTCGGGACTTGTGGCACTTGGAATTGAGTCCCGCCTGCAGAATGTAGTAGTTGGTGTTTTCTTACTTTTATTTATTGGATTAAAAACAAATGGAGAAAAATTATTTTCCAAAGATAAAATGCATAAGAAAGCGATTGAGTAAAAAAATTAGGAGCGGATGATTATGTTATTTCAAAGGAATGATAAGGTATTTTACACATTTGATAATGAGACAGTTATGATAGAAGCCTGGGGGAAAAATGCTTTTCGGGTTAGAGTGACCCATAATGAGACGTTTACATCAAATGATTGGGCCTTAGAAGAGCCGAAACCACAAAAAGTGAATATACAAATTTCCCGGAATGATACATATGGGGATGAACCGATGGGAAATATGGAGGGCAGAAAAAGCGCACCTATGGCAAGTATTCAAAATGGAAAAATAAAAGCAGTTTTTAATTCTGTCGGTGCTTTAACATTTTATAATAAGCAAGGGAGGGTAATTCTGGAAGAGTGCTGGAGAAGGCTTAGGGATAACCCCAGTATGTCATTGAATTCGGAGGGAAGAGAATTTCGTGCCGTAAGCGGCAGTAATTTTCGGGTTGTCATAAGATTCAAACCTAAAGATGATGAAAAAATATTTGGTATGGGGCAGTATCAGCAAAGATATATGGATATGAAGGGATGCACGCTGGAACTGGCACACCGGAATTCTCAGGCATCTGTGCCCTTTTATATTTCCAATCAGGGTTATGGCTTTCTTTGGAATAATCCGGCAATTGGTAAAGTGACTTTTGGTAAAAATATTACCGAATGGACTGCAGAAAGTACAAAACAGGTTGATTATTGGATTATAGCCGGTGACAATCCAAGAGAAATTGAAGAAAATTATACGGAAGTGACCGGACGTGCACCGATGATGCCTGATTACGGAATGGGTTTCTGGCAATGCAAGCTCCGTTATCAAACGCAGGAAGAATTAATG
>CAMJWQ010000055.1 GCA_946409475.1 uncultured Lachnospiraceae bacterium | reverse complement strand
AACACATAACCGCTGACAATCAGAAATAACCGTACGGCAAAATTACCGTTATAAAACAGATTGAGAGGGCTTTTACCTATGACGGCTTCTATATTGGATTTCGTATGGGAATGCTCCGGCTGCAGGCTTAAAAGGCCATAATAAAAGGCAAAAGAGAAATGGCATAAATATACGATGATTGCTCCGGTTCCCCGCAGTCCGTCAATATAAGTAATCTTATCTTCCTTCATGGTAAAACTCCTACTAATTCCTGTGTATAAGCTTGTCTTCCGTCAAATGACAGATGAATCAGATCCTGAAAATAGGATGCCTCCTTGCAGTCAAAGGGTATATCCTCCGCTAAAATATAAGAGGTCTCCATACTGTCTAATAATTGTACCATATCCTTCTTTAAAATTAAATACGTATCATCCGAAAACATAGTCGCATATTTAGGCGTCTCGATGTAAGTAATGTTCATATCTTTTTCTTTTGCCAGGGCAATGACAGCTTTTATGGCACCGACCTGAGCCTCATTCAAGCCTTCCCTGGTTCCGAAGCCCTGCAGCGCATCTAATTCTTTCCTTGTACTCCCCTCCGGCTTTAAGGTACTTCCTCCCCGGTAAAAGGTATTGGAAATCAAGGTATTACTGATGGGATAGGTCAGCAGGTAATCATTGTTGGCCGATACGAAAAAATCATAAAATTCCTTTATTCCAACAGTATTATTTTCAGAAATCATATCCCATATTTTTATTTTCATAGCCAGATTTGTGTCCAGTAAAATTTTATTATCCGAAATCCATGGCGGTGCGGCCGCCGTATAGGGGTATAAATCCATATATAAATTTTCAATCCGTACCCCGTAATCCAGCAGGTACTCCAGCTCCATTAGCATCAGGACGGGCTGGTTTCCGTTATAGGTTAAAATATAGCTGCTCCCCTCCAGATTACCTTCCATATAATTAATATCCAATCCCTGCCGGAACATGGATGAACCAATAAACAAATTTTTTATATACCCTTCCTTTATAATCGGCTGCATTCCGTAACTGGTTCCTGTTAACTTATAAGCAAAATTATTCTTCAGTATCACGATAGCTGTAACAAGGATTCCCGTAATTAAAAGTAACCTTAGAATTCTCTTCATCTATCTAAATCCTCTGTATATTTTTATATGATAATCTGATTGTACTGATTTGTAATAAATATAATAAAACATCTCATAATTTTCTGTTTAATAGTAGTGCAGCTCTAAAATTGTGCATACAAAAAACTGCTGCCGCCAAAATTCCCAAACAAAAATATCGTTACCAGAAAAAATACCGTCCATGCCATATGAAAGGCCGCCTTCTTATGAGGCTTATACTTTTCATTCCATTCCTTCGCAAATATAAAAAAGGCAAAAAGCAGAACCGTCAGCAGGTATGCCAGACAGGTGTTGTCTCCCGTAAAAGGCAATACCGCCGCCTGTATGGCTTCTATCCTCAGACTGAAATTAAAAATGATGTTCTTTACCATATATAAGGCCGTATCTATGGTATTTGCCTTAAAAAATATCCATGCTGCGGTAACCAGAATATAAGTAATTACAATTTGAATTTTTTCATTTAATTTATGCAATATACCGCCCGCCAGCAGAGATGCCTGCTGATATAAGGCATGAATACCTCCCCAAAGCAAAAAGGTCCAATCCGCCCCATGCCAAAGACCGCTTAAAATAAAAGTAATACCGATATTCCGCAAGGTAACTGCCGTACCCTTACGGCTGCCTCCCAGGGGTATGAAGACATAATCCCTGAGCCAGGAGGACAGGGAAATATGCCATCTCCTCCAAAAATCCCGAATATTTTTTGATAAATATGGTTTATCAAAATTCCGTATACAGGTGATGCCAAACAGATTGCCGATTCCGATTGCGATATCCGAATATCCGGAAAAATCACAATAAATCAGTATGGAAAAAAGCAGGGCAGCCAAAAAGCCTGCTGTCCCATTATAATCCCGGGGATTTTGAAAAATAGTATCTACATAGTTACTTAACCGGTTGGCGATTACCAGCTTTTTAAAAAATCCGATTACGATCAGTTCAAAGCCCTGGTAAAATAAAACCGGATTATATTGTAAATTTCGAAATTGAGGCAGTAAGCTGTCCGGTCTTTCGATGGGTCCCGCTATGATTTGAGGAAAAAAAGAAATATACAGTGCATAAAGAAAGAAATTACTTTCCGCTTTTATATTGTCCTTATAGATTTCCGCCAAATAGCTAATCATTTTGAAGGTATAAAAAGAGATACCGACAGGTGCCAGTATTGCTGTCATTTTAGATTCTGCAGGTAAATGAAAAACAGTCAGAAATTTTGCAGATGCTTCCAGGAAAAAATTCAGGTATTTATAGAGAAATAACAGGCCTAAAACAGGCAGGATTCCGCTGAGCAGCCAAAATTTAGCGGCCTTTCGGCTGTCGGCCGCCTGTATCTGCATACCTGTAAAATAGGTCCATAAGGTGCAGGCTAACAAAAGCAGCACCAGCTTCCATTCCCATGTCATATAAAAGATATAGCTTGCCGCCAATAAAAGCTTCCATCTATGCCTCCCGGGTGTCACGTAATAAAGCAGCAGCAAGACAAGTATAAACTCCAAAAAAGAAAAGGAATAAAACGTCATACTTTCTTACCTCTAATACTTCATTTTATTTTTCTTTATTTACCGACAGAAAAATATCTTTACCAACCAATACAACCAAAGCTAATAAAATATACGCCAATACACGCATGGAGACATAGGTCTCTCCGCTAAAATAAGCAGAATAGGCCGTATAAGAGATAAAAACATGTGTAAGGGGAATATAAAATTTCTTTTTATCGGCCACCGCATAGATAACCGCTAAAATATCAGCCATATAACCGCTCCTTTCCTGCATATACGGCAGGAAAAAAGGCATAAGCAGGCTGAAGAACAAAGCAAAACGAAGCATAAGAACCGGTGTGAGTTCAAATTTCTTTCTGCTGAGGTAATAAAAAATACAGGCAAGCATGGCAATAAGCAGCAGAATACTAACCTTCGACAGCTCTGCGACCAAGGCATCCTTTCCTATAATTTCAAATATATTGGGCCAGTTTCTGGTCAGTATGGTTTTATCCGTAAAGCTGCCCGACAAATATAATAAGGTACATTCTTTAAAGGATCTGCCGTTTAACAGGGCAGGAATAAAACTGATAACCGCTATGACAGGCAGTAGGAAAAGATGCTGTATCTGTACCTTACCCTTCATCCACAGCAGCAGGTATAACGGTAACAGCATAAAGGTCAAAGATAGGAACAATGTTGCTATGGTATAAAAAAGAATAGCCGGATAGGGCTTATCCTTTAGGGCAAAACAAAAGCTGAGCAAGACACAAACGGCAGATATTACCTCAAACTGTGACCACATGGCTGACGAAGCCACGACTGTGGGGAGTACAAGGATAACTGCGTAGGTTAATATGGTCTTTGATTTGCTTTTCGTAAAGCCATAAGCAAGATATCCTGCCAGAAAAGCTAAAATAAAGTCAAAAACACTTAAGATTACTTTTAATAAGAGCATAAAGCTGCCGCCCTGCACTTTGCTGATTAAATATAATATATAAAGAATGGGTATGTTCGTTATGGAAACGTCCTCGGAAATAGCAAGAAGGCTGTCCCATGCCTTGAACTGAAAAATCCATGGTTCAAAATAGGAGGTATAGTCCCCGGAGGCTACGGAAAACACAGAGGAGCGCAGCATAACGGCAAATAAGGTAATGACCAGTAAGAATACCAGTTCCAGAAAGGTCAGGGATAATTTTCCCAGCTTTATTTTTTTGTCAATAAGGTTCTTTAAAAATATATCCATCCTATTCTCCCCCCTGCGATATCGGCTGATCCTTTTTTTCATCCTTTGGTACCGCCTGATTCTTTTTTTCATTAGCCTGTATATATTGGTAAATGTCTATCCCTAATATGACAATTATCACAAATTCCACAATAGCATAATAAGAGAGGGGAATGGTAAAATTTTTAGCGATATACATCATATATGTGGAAAAGGATACGATAATATGCGCCAGCGCCAGATATGCCTTCTTCGGATTCACGAATGCCAGTAAAACAATAAAAACGTCTGCCAAATACGCATAACGTTCATGCATATGAGGCAGGAAATATATGGTCAGCAGCCCGTAAAACACCATTAGCTCCAAAAGCATTTCCCTGGTAATATCATATTTTTTATAAACCATGTAAAACATAAGAATCAACAAAATCGACAGAATGATCCAGATGCCTGCCTCCGTATATTCATATAGGAAGGTTCCGATTCCCAATACCTGATAGATATTGGCCCATTTTAAGGAAAGGGCATAGACATCCTGCTGTCCCTGTGCGACATAGATATTAATTAATTCCATAAATGGCCTTCCCGCTATCCATGCGGGCAGCATTCCCAGCAGATATATGGCCGGCACCCATAAAAAATGCTGGATCTTCATTTTATTCTTGGCCCACATAATAAGAAATACGGGAAATACAAAAAGGGTCTGTAATTTAAAGGCAAAGGCAATCCCGTAAAAGATCATGGATCTGTTCGGCCTCTTTTTTACTATTTCATAGATTGCCAATAACACAAATACGGCATAGATTACGTCACACTGGGCCCAAAGTGCACTGTTGGCAAAAAATGTGGGAATCATAAGTATGACTCCGTAGGCTCCGAAGGTCTTGGTTTTATTTCCCGTGATGTTCCATATGATTCGGGCAGCCGTTATTGCGAGAATGAAATCAAAAGTACATACGACCCCTTTATAAGCGGTCATGGGGTTAACAGGAATGATACTGATAAAATATAAAATATACATAAAGGGCGGTGCATAATCATAGAAATCCGTTGCCAGGGCTTTAAAGCCTCCCAATTCATGAAAAGCATTCAGCCAGGGCTCCCAATACATGACCCAGTCCTCCGTTACCACCTTTCGAAGTGATACCCGGATGATAACCCCCAATAACGTCATTCCCGCAAGAAAGCATAAGTCAATGGCATCCATTTTCTGCTTTTTTAGAAATTTCATCATGCTTCTACTCCATTCCTTCATTTCTGTTTCCATTTTTTTCTTATAGATCCAATGATTTTATATAATCGGCGATGGCGTCCTGCCAGGTTGCAAAACGATAATCCGTAGTTAACTTTAACATATAATTTTCCAATACGGAATACGCAGGTCTTTTCGTGGGCGCATTATATTCCTCCGTAGTGATGCCCTCGACTATCGTATTTTTCCCTGCAAGCCTGAATATTTCCGCAGCAAACTCGGCCCAGCTGCATTGCCCTTCACAGGTACCATGAAACAGACCGTAGTTTTGAGTGGGTACGAGATAAGCAATCATGGACGCCAGTTCCTTAGCGCTTGTGGGCGTGCCGAACTGATCTCTTACCACACGTACCACATCATTTTTTTCAGACAGGTTCAGCATTGTCTTAACAAAATTCTTACCCTCTCCGTAAAGCCATGCGGTGCGGATAATAAAATAATTACGGGCAAACTCTCTTACAAAGTCTTCTCCTGCCATTTTTGTCCTTCCATAGGCTCCCAGGGGATTCACGGCGTCAAATTCGGTATAGGGCCTGTCCCCGTCTCCTCCGAACACGTAATCTGTGGATATCTGAACCATCTTAGCTCCTGCCTCCGTCGCCGCAATACTGAGATTTCTCGCTCCGATGGCATTGATGCGGTAAGCATTGTCGATATCCGTTTCACATCTGTCAACGGCCGTGTAAGCCGCACAATTGATCACCGCATCCGGCTTTACGGATTTGATCATGGAAACGGCGGCATCCACATCGGTAATATCCAGTTCTCCTACATCCGTATTAATTAATTCCACTCCTGTTGCATTTTCATATTGCTTATTAATCGCTCTTCCCAGTTGGCCGTTGCAGCCGGTTATAAATAATTTCATGGTTTGTCCTCCATATGGCATTGATCTTCTTGTTAATATTTTTATACTTTATGGCAATTTATTAATTAATCACCTTTATTTTATACAATTTTCTTTCTCTTCATCTCTTTTTAGCTTTTCTTCAATGGCCATTTTTTGAGCCAGCTCTTTTACCTTATATTCTAATTGCGACAGTTCTATGGTTACCAGGAATAATTTCATCAATAAGATAAATATGACAAATAAAAATATGAAATTTACCGGCGCCTGCATTCCTATGAGATTGGTGAAAATATTGACTATCCAGGGAAATATGCTGAAAATAATTAATAGCCCTGCAAATATAAGCCAGAATATGGCATATTCAATCTGCAGCTTAGCCTGGCGGATTTTTCTTAACATATATAATGTGGTCAAAATTGACACTATAATTAATAATAATCGAAATACCAATGCCATCTTACTTTACCTCACCTTCCATATAGGATTTATTGCTTTTTCTTACTCTGTCCCGCTTTCTGAAGTTTTGAATAAATAAAATAGAAAGCAGCATACGGAGCATATACATCATGGATCTGCTGATATTTAAATAGCTCTCTCCCTCCTGTCTTTCGTCCATTTCCACCTGTACCTCGGAAATCGTTGCCCCCTGCTTTAATAAATAAGATATGGTATCCGGTTCCGGACCATAATTTAAATTCAGGGCAAATTCGGCTATCATCTTAGCATTAAACAAACGCATGCCCGACGTGGGATCCTTTATTTTTTTTCCCGTACTCATACGTGTAGCAACGGAAATCAGAAAGCTTCCCAGCATTCTAAGTGTAAAAGGCCTCTTTTTTTCTACAAACCGGGAGCCTATTACGATATCATATCCCTTTTGCATTTCTTTTATCATGGCTTCAATAAATTCAGGCTTGTGCTGCCCGTCGGCATCAAATTGCATGGCATAATCATAACCGCATACATAGGCATATTTTAACCCGGTTTGAAAAGCTCCTGCCAGGCCCAGGTTCACAGGCAGATCCAATATATCGTATTTATTCTTATGACAGATATAGGAGGTATGGTCCATGGAACCGTCATTAATAATCACATACTCATATTGGGGATAATTTTCCTTTAAATTATCTATGACCTTCACTATACTTTTTTCTTCATTATAAGCGGGTATAATTAACAATACCTTCATAAATACTTTTTCTCCTCAGCTTCTCACAAATTGCAGTAAAACGCGTACCGTTTTACACGCTACGCCCAGCAGGGGAAAAGGAACGTTATTTTCCTTTAATGCCCTGTAACTTTCCCCGAAGGATTCCATATACGCTTTTAAGCTGTTTGTACTGGTCCCCCCATGTGACATATGCACCAGCACCTGGGGAATATAGGATAACCGTACCCGGTTATCCTTTAAAAACCGTATCATAAATTCATAATCGGCCGCTATCCGGTAATCGGTTTTATATATTCCATATTTTTCATAGACCTCACGTCTCAGGAATAAAGACTGATGGGCAGGCATCCAGCCCCATCTGACCTTACCCGTTCCCTGGCGCCATTTCCTGACAACGGTATTGCCGTTCATATAATTGATATCCGCATGAACCCCGTCCGTTCCTTCCTTTTCCATGATCGATACCATTTTCGTTATGGCATCCCTGCATGTAAACTCATCGAAACAGCATCCGATAATATCTCCTGCCGCCAGTTTCAGACCCTTATTGATAGCGTCAAAAATCCCCTTATCCGGTTCGGATATCCATTTCAGTCTGTCTCCGAATAGTTCTTCGGCCTCTTCTATCACTTTGGGGAAATGATCTCCGGATCCCCCGTCAACGATAATATATTCCATATTCCCATAATCCTGTCCGGCAATATTTCCGATAATCTCTCTTAAATGGTCCGCATCATTATAATTTGTCGTAATGATGGATACTTTCGGTTGCAACATCTTTTTCTCCGCCTGTACTGATACTTTGATATAAATCTATATATTCCCGGAACCGTTCTTCCTTATTAAAAAACCGGGCTCTGTCACGGCATGCTTCTGAAGTAAACCGGCCCCTGTTTTCCGTAACGGCCCTGATTAATCCCTTTAAATCTCCCTTTTCCACGATGATTCCGGTGTTTTCCGTAACGGACTCCACACTGCCGCCCGTCCGGAAGGTAATCACAGGGGTCCCGCATGCCAGGGCCTCCAGGTTGGTAGTGGGAAAGTTGTCCTCCAGGGTCGGATTCAGGAAAAAATCGGCCCTTGCATATAACCTTGCCAGCTCCCTGCTGTCCCCGGTCCTCATTATCCCTGTAATTTCAGGAGGCAATGCTTTTATTTGCTTTTTTGTCAGTCCCACTAATATAATTTGATAAGACCTGTCCAGATGCTTTGCCAGCTCTTCAAAAAAGCGGTAGCCTTTTCTGGCTTCCCAGACATTGGCAACTCCCAGAATTACGGTTTTATCCTTATATAAAGTATTGCCATATTCATCCGAACCAACCTGCGGCGGCTTAAATACACTTAAATCAATACCGTTATATATGACCTTTACCGGATAATCCTTTAAAAAGGATTGTCCGACCAAATTTTTTAACCACCCGGAGGGAGTAACGATCGTCAAATCCGGTACGCCGGTAAACCATTCTTTTTTTTCCCGGTAATTAATATGGGAATTGTCCCGCAATAATCCATAGGGGTATCCGCTTCTGTATTGAGGGCAGCTTTCACATTGCGTCTTCCAGCGGTCACAGTTCTGATAATCAAAGTAGGCACAATGTCCTGTAAAGGGGAAGCAGTCATGAAGCGTCCAAACAACCGGTTTGCCATATCTCTTTAAAAAAGTAAATAGCAGTTCATAATTTAATACAAAGCCATGTATATTATGCAGGTGTATCACATCGGGCTTAAATTCCCTTATCTTTTTAAGCAATCTGTTCGTAGCTCTTTTAGAGCCCTTTCCGTTAGTGCCCCATATAAACTGCATCAAAACCTGAATACCCGTTTCCTTTTTGCTTCCAAAATAATAGCAAGGTACCCTTTCCACGGCCTTCCCCCTGCCGTAGGCAAGCAGGGCAGTGCCCTGATTCTTCTCAACGGCGAGGCATAAATCAACCGCTATTCTGCCTACACTGCCCCTGTCACATACCGTATTGATCTGTATTATTTTCATATTTTACACCCATACTATTTATTATTGAAAAACTCTATCCTATGTAAGGCCTGCATCACCTTATTTATCCTATGAACATTCTTACATTTACACGGCAGATCAGGACTGCTATAATGTAGCTGTTAATGGTTGATCCCATGCACTCCATATTAGAAAGAAGGACATACTATGATAATAATACAACCTTCCGGGGGATTGTGCAATAGAATGCGTGTAATAAATTCTGCATATGTGCTGGCGCAGAAACGAAAGGAAAAGCTTATTATACTTTGGTTTCAATGTTCCGAATTAAACTGTCCTTTTGAAGATTTGTTCCAGCCTTCCGATGAAATGAAAATAATTAATATCCGTACTTTATATGATATCAGAAAGCTGTTTTACCAGGCAACAGCGTTACGGCATTATACCAATTCCGATATTGTGAACAACAAAACAGACGGAATCCTGCATACCGGTTTTGAAAAAAATTTAAAAAAACGGGTTTATATTTCGACCTGGGAACACTTCTATCCGGCCCCCGATTATCATTTGTTCATTCCTACCGGAGGCCTGCAGGGCAGAATTAATCAAATTGCAAATTCTTTCGGTGATTATTGTATTGGGGTGCATATACGCAGAACGGATAATCTTCCTTCTAAGGATACCAGCGGAACGGAGCAGTTTATTGAAGCAATGAGGAAAGAAATTGAGAAGAACAGGGATGTAACATTTTATCTGGCTACGGATGATACAAAAGAAGAGGAACGTCTGCGTTCCTGTTTTCCGGACCGTATCCTTTCCCATCAAAATAAGATTTTAGACCGTAACAGTCCGGAGGGAATCAAGGACGCTCTGATTGATTTATTCTGCCTTTCCCGGACAAACAAAATTCTTGGCAGCTTCTATAGCTCCTTTACGGATATTGCCGCGGATATGAACAAAATACCTAAAATGATTGTGGGTAAGGAAAGTCATTATTAACAGAAGCTATTGAGCTGCGGCGTTCAAAGCTATTAATATTACGGGAAAATTATATTTTTATTACATTTTAATTAATTAAGTGTTAAAGAACAATTTCAAAATTATAAAAAAATGAATGACGTCACTATTGAGTTATGCTATAATATCCATGGTATTTCAAAAGAAAGTGAGGTTATGTATGAAGAGGAAATCATTTCTAGTCCTTTTGCTGGCTGCCACCTTAGCTTTAAGTGCCGGCTGCAGTAAAAAAGAAGAAAAAACGGAGGCACCCGCAACAGAGGAAGAAGTTACGGAAGAACCGGTAGAAGCCTCTGAAGAAACAAGTACAACGGAAGAATCAAGGGAGGGTATGGTCAGAAGTCCCATTACCAACGAATGGATTGATGAATCCATAGAAAACCAGAGACCTATTGCCGTTATGTATAACAATATTCAGGCCGCTCTGCCACAGGCTAATATAGCAAAAGCAGATTTAATTTATGAATGTTATGTAGAGGGAAATCTGACCCGTCTTTTATGTATATTTAAGGATTGGAAGGATTTAGAGAAAATCGGACCTGTCAGAAGCTGCCGTGACTATTATGTTTACTGGGCATTGGAATGGGACAGTATTTACTGCCATTTTGGAGGACCAAAGCTATATGTTGACGATATTTTAAGCAGAAATGATATAGAAAATTTAGACGGTACGTATTTGGACGGTTCTTCTTTTTTCCGGACAACGGACCGAAAGGCCCCCCATAACGCCTATACAAGCGGAGAAGGTGTTGCAGAGGCCATGGAGCAGTATGATTATTCCGAAACTTACAGAGATAAATATTATGAGGGAGATCATTTTCAATTTGCATCGGAAAGCGAGCCTGTTACTTTAGAAGACGGTATCCCGGCAACTCGGGTGGAACCCGGATACGCCGTAGCTAAGCCTGTTTTTACGTATAATGAAGAAGACGGCTTATATTACAGGGAACAGTACGGCGAACCTCATATCGACCAGGTTACGGGCGATCAGCTGGCCTTTAAGAATATTATATTACAAAACACCTATTATGAGGTAAGGGATGCCAAGGGCTATTTGGCCTTCCAATGTCATGACAGCGGCCGTAAGGGATATTACATCACAAATGGAAGGGCCATTGAAATCACCTGGGAAAAGGACGGTGATTACGATGCCACTACCTATTATGATATGGACGGTAATGAAATCACATTAAATACGGGTAAGACCTTTATCTGTATTTTAGAGGACGGTAATACGGATAATGTGGTAATTGAATAATTGGACGGAGGAAAGTCTCGTGCTGTGATGGCAATCGGCACGAAACAGAAAGTCACGCTGTGATGGCAATCCGCACGAAACAGGAAGACTCATGCTTCGATTCCAATGCATAAGAAGTCCTAATTCTCTGTATTTTTGTGTTAAGCATCTCATCAAACAGATAACTCGCTGCGCTCAGACAGATCTGTTTGGTGAGATAACACAAAAATACAGAGAAAAGGGCTTCTAATGCATTTCCATAGGCGCATTCGTTCTTCCTGTTTCGTGCCGATTGCCCGTCAGGTTATGAATGAGAAAGGAGCTTTTAAAATTAATCCTATTTGCATGTTAATTACTGATGCTCAAATCATTTGTCGTTTCTTTTAAAACGAAGTCATCTTCATTTTTTTCTCCTGTGACAGTCAAATCAATATAACCGTCCGGTGAATAACTCTGAATATAAAAAATAGTACCATCATTATCCGTTTTTTCTTCCGAATAATCACTATAGGAAATCGTAATTTTATTGTCATCAGATAATTCCGCGGTGATCTGGTAATTATCATATTTCATATCCGTTCTGTAGATACAATAATTTGTACTATATTCTTCGTTATCAAAGTATTTGTTCCTTAAAACATAAACACCTTTTTCTGACCGGTCACATTCTTCTATCCAATTATTGATGTCTTTATTCTCTTTATAATCATCCGAAGAAAGAAATTACGGCATAATAACACAAGGCATAGCACCTATATTTTAGGAATGCAATAAATAATCTCTCCGTTAATTTTAAATTCGGCATATGGTAATGGTCAAGTGCCTCCTTTACCTCCTTATGGCTGCAAAAGCTTTTTATATTTTTCAGAATCATTTTTCGATCAGCCATTTGATTCCTGCATATCTCATTCTTAATTCCCAATACCGTTAAGCTTACAAGATCATTATAAATCTGTTTCCTGAAATCGTATACTCCTTTTTCTTTCTGAATAAATAATATCTGCCTGTTCAGGCTGCATATTTTATCCGCATACTCCGGATCATGCCTGCCGGTTATGGAAGCTTCGTTGATCCAATAGTGGTAAGGATAAAAATCCTTTAAACAAGCTATTTTTCCGGCATCACAGAAGGCAGAAAAGGTCAGCTGCAAATCCTCGCCTACGGAAACCCCTTCATTGCAATATTGTAAATTGTTCACGACGATACTTCTTTTAAAAAGCTTTGTAACTCTTGCTGCCTGCAGGGAGCGGCCAAAAAAGCTGCCGTCATTTATCAGGGCAGGGAACAGCTCCCTTATGATTTGTTCTCTGCCGTAGACATCCTTTAAAAATCTGCTGTTTTCCTTTCGTTCCGGTCTGTTTTGATTCTCAAATGCAAATACCAGACCGCACACCGTAATATCCGCATTGCATTCCGATGCTTTTTTTAAAAGAACCTCATACATGTTTTTATCAATAAAATCGTCACTGTCCACAAAGCCGATATATTCTCCATGGCTGGCCCTCACTCCTGTTTTCCACGCATCCGTAAGTCCCCCGTTTTTTTTGTGAATAACGGTGATTCTGGAGTCTTTTCCCGCCCACTCATCACAAATAATACCGGAATTGTCGGTAGAACCGTCATCCACCAGGATAATCTCCATTTCCTTTATGGTCTGTTCCCTTATACTTTCCATACACCTGTTCAAATAAGCTTCCACATTGTAAACAGGTACAATAATACTGATTACCGGATTCATATTTTACCCCTTTAAATACTATCTTTTTCAAGCCTGTTACAGAAGAAAGGGTCTGACTTGTCAGACTCTAGCGCTGACGCGCTGTCACTTTAGTGA
>CAMJWQ010000054.1 GCA_946409475.1 uncultured Lachnospiraceae bacterium | reverse complement strand
TTATTATAGTGCTGATAAAATCAGAGTGGTGTGGATAAAACTGCGGAAACTCAAGGGTGAGTGGGGATCTGGTTTGCTGTCCAGTTAATAACTATGGTAATATTCCGATACCAATTATTCAATCTTGGGATACAAGGAAATCAGTTTGACTCTGGTATCTTCCGTTTTGAAACGCCAGGTTACTGACTTTTGATCGATGTTTCGCTTTAGTTCCCATGCACCTAATTCTTTTTGAAGAATTTCAAGCGTATTTTTATATATTTCAGTATTTACTAAAATCAATAAAACTGATATAATCCTTATAAAGGAGGCGGAAAGTTGGAAAATAATGAATTTGTATTAAACAGAGGGCAAAAAGATTTTATTGACAAATTGGGCTTTTACTATGAAAGCTATGGAATACCTAAAATCGGAGGGAGGATATTAGGCTATATTCTTTTACTTGATGGTCCCACTCCGGCTGAGAATATTTCATCTGCATTAGGTGTCAGCAGAGCCAGTGTTTCTACAAATCTACGGCTTTTGATAAACTATGGCTTTATCGAGAAAAAAATGGTACAGCAAGGAAGAACTGATTTTTATGTCATGGCGGAATCTGCATGGGAAAACGCATTGATAACAAGAATACATGGATTCCGTTCGTTAATGAATATTTTGGATACCGACTCTCTTAATACGGACAATTCTTCTGTGAACGAAATGAGGGAATGGTGCCAGTTAATGTATTCTATTCATGAGAAAGCGCGTGATGAATGGAAAAAAAGGAGATAAGCATAATGTTCGAGAATAAGACACTGGAATATTTGGGTTGTTCTATTTACTATCGTATAGAAAAAAAAGAAAAGGCAGATAAATGGGTCATTTTCTTGCATGGTGCGGGAGTTGACCACAGAATGTTTGATGAACAAGTAAAAATAGTACCTAAAGAGTATAATATACTCATGTGGGATGCCCGTTCACACGGAAAATCTGTTCCTAATACAGGGATGTTTTCAATGAAGCAGTTGACGGATGATTTACTTAAAATAATGGAAACAGAAAAAATCCATAATGCAGTGTTTATCGGGCAATCAATGGGCGGTAATCTTTCTCAGGATATGGCATACTATTATCCGGAAAAAGTTTTTGGTCTTGTATTGATAGATTGTACGAATAATACGGCAAAATTGAGCCGGGGGGAAAGCCTTACGCTCTTTTTTACGAAACCAATGTTTACGCTTTATCCATGGAAGACACTGGTCAAGCAGAGCGCAGATGCATGCGGTCTAAAAAAGGAAGTAAAAGAATATGTTGCAGAGTGCTTTTTTAAGATTGGAAAGGAAGCCTTGATTGATATACTAATTGAAGTTACAAAATGCTTACATGAGGATGCCTCTTATAAAATTAGAGTTCCATTTATGCTGCTGTGCGGTGACAGGGATGCATCCGGAAATATCCGTAAGATTGCAAGGCCATGGTCAGCTTCAGAGCCAAACTGCACATTTCATATGATATCAAATGCGGGCCATAATTCGAATCAAGACAATCCGGATGAAGTAAATGCACATATAAATCACTTTTTAAGACAACTTATGAATTAAGCCTTTCCCCTTCATATCCGTCAGGATTTTGAGACTGCCATCTCCAGGAATCTTCGCACATTCTTGCAATATCATATTTTGCTGTCCAGCCCAATTCTTCTTTGGCTTTAGCAGGATCCGCATAACAGGTGGCAATATCTCCCGGTCTTCTGGGCTTTATTACATAATTAATCTTTTTTCCGGAAGCTTTTTCAAAGCTCTTAACAATATCCAAAACACTGTATCCCTTTCCGGTGCCCAGGTTATAGATGGATACTCCGGCCTTTTCCTCTAATTTCCTGATGGCCTTTACATGACCGATAGCTAAATCCACCACATGAATATAATCCCTTACCCCTGTTCCGTCGGGAGTATCATAATCATTTCCGAATACGCCGAGACATTCCAGCCTGCCTATCGCTACCTGGGTAATATAAGGCATCAGGTTATTGGGGATGCCGTTGGGATTTTCGCCGATCAATCCGCTTTCATGTGCACCTATGGGATTAAAATATCTTAATAATACAATGCTCCATTCCTTGTCGGCCACGTAAAAGTCCTGCAGGATTTCTTCCAGCATCAGCTTTGTTCTTCCATAAGGATTGGTAACGGATAAAGGAAAATCTTCTTTGATGGGTACGGTTTTAGGACTGCCGTATACCGTTGCCGAGGAGCTGAAGATAATATTTTTTACTCCTGCATTTCTCATGACATCACATAAAATCAGAGTTCCGGTAATATTATTATGGTAATATTCCAAGGGCTTTTGGACGGATTCTCCCACAGCCTTCAAGCCTGCAAAATGAATAACGGAATCTATTTTTTCTTTATGAAAGATTTCCTCCAGTGCCGTCCTATCCAATAAATCCGCCTTATAAAAGGTCACTTTTTTCCCTGTGATTTTTTCCACCCGCTCCAGGGACTTTTCACTGGAATTAGACAGATTATCAGCGACCACCACTTCATAGCCTTCCTTTAACAATTCGACACAGGTATGACTGCCTATATATCCTGCGCCTCCCGTAACTAATATTGCCATTTTTTTGTCCTCCTTACTCCCATAATTTTTCAGGATAGTATCCTTTATTTTTAAGCCCCCGTATTGCCTTCATAACCTGGGGTTTATCCTCTTTATAGGTAACGCCGTACCATTTTTCATCGGTAGGCAGCACGTTCACCCGAGCCCTTTGGGCTTTTATAAGGATATCTACCACACTTGGCAGATAGCATTCCGCCTTTAGGGGATTTCTCTTTACCTCATTTTTCATAAACTCTAAAAAGGCAGACTCAAGCTCCTTTAGTATACTTTTCGTAAACCCCCACATATTCATGGAAACAACGGTTTCTTCAGGAAGCTCCGTAAAGCTGATTCCATCTTCCGTATAGGCGGGCCTTCCTCCCCTTTTTTCAATATGAGTCCTTTCTTCAATAGAGAGCAGATAATTGCTGCTGTCCGTAGAACAAACTCCTCTGGATACGCAGCCATGATCCGTTAAAGTATTTTTCAGCCTGTAACCCACCATGGAATACTGATATTTATCCGTATCCTTCTGTTTTGTCAAGCTATGGTAAAGAATCCTGAAGGATTCTTTACCATAGTAATCATCGGCATTGATGACGGCAAA
This sequence comes from uncultured Lachnospiraceae bacterium, assembly GCA_946409475.1. Classification (GTDB taxonomy): domain Bacteria; phylum Bacillota; class Clostridia; order Lachnospirales; family Lachnospiraceae; genus CAMJWQ01. Next base: position 10,009 of record CAMJWQ010000054.1, on the reverse strand, counting down.
GGGTCCTTTTATGACCTCTTTGCAGCACAAAACGGCATGTGCCGTTCCCCAGGGTTTTACCCTTCCCTCCGGTATGGCACATTCTTCAGGTATCCTGCTGATTTCCTGAAATACATATTCCACATCAATATGGTTTTTCAGCTTGTCTCCGACACATTGGCGGAATTCTTCATAATTTTCCCTTTTTATTATAAAAATTACTTTTTGAAATCCTGCTTCTCTGGCATCATAAATTGAAAAATCAATGATCTTATTACCAATGCCGTCTACCGGATCAATCTGCTTTAATCCCCCATAGCGGCTGCCCATCCCGGCTGCCATTATTACTAAAACCGGTTCCTTCATTTTTATATCCATTCCTTTCGCTCCGCGCAAGGTACAAAATGTTTTTTTTCAACCTTATCACCTTAGTTTTTAAGATTAAAAGTAATTGCAAAAAAATAATCTCTTTTGACAATTTAATCTTTTTAAAGATAGTATATAAAAATAAGCCGGTTAATGCAATAGAACAATGTTGCCTGCTGCAGTAATCTTGTTTCAGATACCACCCGTGAAAACAGTTATTTCCGGAACGTAAAGAAGAATAAATTATACTTCTGCTGTTTTAATTATGAATTTTACACTTCCGCTCATATCTTCACACATATCCGTAAAGGTCTGGTAGTTATTGCCTGCCTCCACAATTGCCTTCCATGTATCCAGCAAAACCGTTACTTTATTATCTACGGTATCGCTTATCTTATTAATACCGTCCCGTTTAAATTCCGTCATACCGGTATTTAAGGTCTGGGCGCCGTCGGATAATTTTCCGATTCCGTCTGTCAGCGCTCCTGTTCCCTGTAACAGGGTATTCATGCCCTCCGTTAAGGCTCCCGCACCGTTTGCCAGAGCTACCGCACCGTTATATAAAGAGGCCGTACCTGTATATAATTGTTCCGTACCTTCCTTTAAAGCCGCACTTCCCGAAGATAAATCCTGTAATCCTGTCTGCAGCTCCTTCGTTCCGTTATAGAGCTGATTCATGCCCTCAGACAGGGAAGCTGCTCCCTCAGCCAACTGGCCTGTATAACCATTGAGAGCTGCTATACTGCCTCCAAGATTACTCTGGTCCATTTGTGAAAGAATGTTTTGCAGAGCGGCTATAGTACCCTCCAGCTGCCCCAGCTGTTCATACTGTGCGGTATTCAGATCACTGCCTGCTGCCTGTAAAGCCTGCTGTGCAGCCAGCAACTGATTTAATTGCTCCGAATAGGTGCCGACGCTTGCCTGTAATCCGCTGTACATGGCAGAAACCCCTGCAGACAGCTGATTCATACCGTCATTGACTCCTGTCAGCCCCGATGCCAGAGCACCGGCACCGGCAATGGCTCCTCCATCACCCTCGTAGCCGGAAGCAAGAGCAGCAGCACCGGAAGCGGCAGAGCTTGCTCCGTCACAAAGCGTCTGCATATTCTCATTTAATGTTTTCGCTCCGTTGTTTAAATCATAGGATCCATTGGAAAGGCTGGTCATACCTGATGAAAGTTCCTGGGTTTTACTTGTTATGGTCGATACTCCCTCCGCAAAGGTACCTTCCTTTTCCTGTAATTGACTTAAACCGTTATGGACTTCCTTTGTTCCCTCCTGCAGCTGTCCTGAAGCATCCTCTAATTCGTCTACCGCGTCCTTTAATTTATCAATACTGTCAAAATCATCAAGTTCTAAGTCTTTTAAAAAATCGCTGACGGCTGCCGTCATTGTCATAGACAGCGAAAAGTCCGTAACATCAGCCGTAATTTCCATATAATCGGGAATAGTAAAGTCTTCTCCCAAATCCATATCTTCAAGGTCCAGACTATCTTTTAATCCCGGAAATGCCGTACCTATAATAATACTGTTATTGGCATCATTTATGACTTTACCGTTATTCACTTCAATATTGGTAAACTTATCCGAAGGCAGTAAAAGTCCCGTTACCATAGCGAAAGGAATGGTAATCTGTTTGTTTTTACCATCTATATTTACTAAGGCTGTTTCATTATTTTCATAATCAAAGCGTATCTTAACCTTTCCGCTCTTTCCTGCCAGTTTATCGGGGGAAATTTCTTTATCATCCAAATAATAAGTAACTTTTACGGTAACCGGCAGCTTTTTATCCGTTTCTCCCTGGTAGTAAATATCGGAACCGTCGGCATTCCAGACAATTTCGTTATTATCACCTTTTTCATAGGTCTCATCACCCTTAATATTAACGATATTATTTAAATCTGATTTATCTCTTAATTTTTCATAAGAATTACTGTTTTTTAACCATTCGCTGACAATAACATCCTTGGTATTTCCTAAGGCATCCGCGTTTACATAAACCGTTTCCGTTTTGTCATAGGCAGAAGTTTCTCCTTTGGTTATGATATTTTCCACCGCATTGCTTAATGCCTCTTCCTTTTCTTTTTCCGACGTACTTACCGCCTCTATGCCGGCATTCTGCCCCTTTGCCGCTTCCACACGGTAAAAATTAAGGCTGAAAGCCATCAGGGTTATGGTAAGTATCACTGCTGTTATCTTTACAATTTTATGATTCATCATGCATTCTCCTCTTTCTTATTTATTATTCTGAAACAATTTTTTACTTTTTGTATTTTTATTTCCTGTTATAATGACTCTGTCAAAAATCATGAACATGGAAGGTAAGATAAATATTACCACTGCCATACTGATTACCGCACCTCTTGCCATTAAGGTACATAAGGAACTAATCATGGAAATATTGGAATATAAGCCCACACCGATAGTGGCTGCAAAAAAGCTTAAGGCACTGACGATTACGGATTTTATGGAAGCACTGTGGGAAAGTATCAGCGCTTCTTTTTTTGCAAGGCCATTTCCCCTCTCCCTTCTATATCTGGTTGTCATCAAAATGGCATAATCCACTGTTGCTCCCAATTGTATGGTACCTATGACAATAGAAGCGATGAAGGGCATTTCCGTTCCCGTATAATAGGGTATTCCCAGATTAATAAAAATGGCAAATTCAATAACGGCAACCAGTATGACAGGCAGTGATATGGATTTAAACAGTATAGCAATAATTAAAAATATAAATCCGATGGAGACTATATTAACAATTTTAAAATCCCTGTCCGTTATGGTAATCAAATCTTTTGTACAGGGAGCTTCTCCTACCAGCATACCCTTTTCATCATATTTTTTAATAATGGTATTTAAATCACTTACCTGTTGGTTGACTTCATCTGTTGCCACTTTATATTCGGAATTTACTAACAGCAGCTGATAATCATCACTTTTCAATACGGATACGATGGAATCCGGAAGCATATTCACCGGAATGGCAGGCCCCAAAAGAGTTTCCAGTCCCAGCACCCATTTCACTCCATCCACTTTTTCCATTTCTTCCATCATAGTATTCACATCCTTCGCAGAAAGGCTGCTATTAATCAAAACCATATGGGTGGAGTTCATATCAAAATTTTCCTTTAGCTTTTGACTGGCTACAATACTTTCCAAATCCTTCGGTAAGGTCTCATCCAGGGCATAATAGACAGGCATATGTAAATTACCGTAAACTGCCGGAAATAAGACAACCAGAAAAATTACAGCAAAGGCTATATAATGTTTGGTTACCAGTTCGGAGATCCTGTGAAGACTGGGTATCAGGGATCTATGTTTACATTTCTCCAATGCTTTATGAAAAATTAATATCATAGAAGGGAGTATGGTTACACAGGTAATGACACCGAGAATAACACCTTTGGCCATAACGATACCCAAATCCATTCCCAGAGTAAAGCTCATAAAGCATAATGCAATAAATCCTGCAACGGTAGTAATCGAGCTTCCCACTACGGAGGAAATGGTTTCTGCAATGGCATGAGCCATAGCCTCTTCCTTATTTCCTTCGTAAATCCGCAGTTGTTCCTCATAGCTGTGCCACAAAAAAATGGAATAATCCATTGTGACTCCCAGCTGAAGGACAGCACTTAAGGCTTTGGTAATATAGGATATCTCACCCAGAAAGTAATTACTGCCCAAATTATAAAGAATGGCCATTCCGATACTTAACAGGAAAAGCACGGGTATCAGAAAGGAATCCATGGTTATTCCCAAAACGATACAGGATAGCAGGGCCGCTATTCCTACATAAACAGGAGTCTCTTCATTGGATAAATTTTTCGTATCTGTAACGATTGCCGACATTCCGCTTAAGAAGCATTGTTTGTTCGTAATCGTTCTGATATCTTCAATGGCATTCATGGTATCATCGGAGGATGTGGTATTATCAAAAATAATCATCATTAAGGTGGCATCGCCATTCTTAAAATTGTCCATTACCTTCTGCGGCAGCATTTCCATGGGTATGGAAGTGTCCAGAATACTGTCATACCACAATACCTTTTTCACATGCCCGACTTCCTCCAGATCTTGTCTAAGCTCCGAAAGCTCCTTTGTCTCCATGCCCTCCACTACCATCATGGAAAAGGCACCGACACCAAATTCATCTACTAAAATATCCTGCCCTTTCATGGTTTCAATATCTGATGGTAAATAGGAAAGTATGTCGTAATTAACCCTGGTTTTTACAAAACCCAAAACGGAGGGAATCATAAGTAAAATACTGATAATAAACAATAAATACCTGATTTTCACTACTTTTTTTCCAAATTTAATCATTTCATCTGCTCCTTATGTTAGTCTATGAATGCTTATACTTAGTACTGCATATACACTTTGTAAGTGTGTCATATAGGGTGCATTGATAAATGGATAAATTAAGTTTCCCTAATCCATTTCAACCAAATGACCAATAGTCATTATTATGTATAGCACAAAAATGACTATTGGTCAATATTGACGGTTTATATAATTCTTAAAATAAAATAAACATTATAGGTAAATTTTATAAAAATTTAGATGAACGCAATAAAGGACATTTATTAATGCGGTTGATGGCATGATATTCACAAGATTCATTGACTTTTGCCAATGTTATTCACTATAATAAAGCAAAATAGGTGGATAAGGAGGAGTTTATGAGCAAATTAGAATCCAATAAAAAACAGAAAAAGGATGCCCTATTAAATACGGCTTTTTCTCTTTTTACTTCTAAGGGAATTCATAAGACTTCTATTTCTGATATTGTGGAAAAAGCAGGAGTTGCAAAAGGAACTTTTTATTTATATTTTAAGGATAAATATGATATTCGTAACAAACTGATTTCTCATAAGGCAACCCAGCTTTTTTTGTCTGCCAATCATGATTTATTACAAACAGAAATCGTTGATTTTGAAGAAAAGGTAATTTTTTTAGTGGATCACATCATTAATCAGCTGCAGAAAAACAAATCCTTATTGAATTTTATTTCTAAAAATTTAAGCTGGGGCATTTTTAAATCGGCACTGACTTCACCGGTGGATCCGGACGATTTGAATTTTTATGACATATATATCGATATGCTGGAAAGTTCCCATTATCAATACGAGGACCCGGAGGTTATGATATTTATGATAATTGAATTGGTCAGTTCTTCCTGCTACAGCGCTATTTTATATAGCGAACCGGTTTGTATGGATAAACTGAAGCCCCATCTGTACCGGACCATACGCAGCATCATTAATGCCGCCAGGCTTTAGGTCCCGCCTTCACAACAGCCGCCCATATGGCCGAATAGCGGCATCTTTAAGGTAATACTATCAAAATATACAGTACGGTATTCACAGCTATTGTAGGTGAAAAAGCCTGATTATTGCTGATTTTGTTTTTCTTTGCCAGGCAGGGAATATGAAGAAGAAAAAAAAGCAGAAAACAGTAAACCATATGGGTCATAAGTATATCAGGAAGCCTTCCTGTATCAAATAAAGCTGCCAGGTAAAAGGAAATTCCTACAAAAAGATAGCCATCCCCGGCTCCGAAGGCCTTTATCTTAACAAAAAGCCACTGGCATATTCCATAAATCAATAAAATGATAAGACTGCCGGACATTTCAGCGTTATTTTTTCCATACACAGATTGAAAAAGATAAAACAGCATGCCGATAAAAATCCCAAAATAGTTTAAAATCCGATATATAAATTGGGTCTGGTAATCAATATAAGATGTGATAAGCAGATAGAAAAGTAAGAAAAGTAAAAAGATATAAATACCGCTCATATGGAATTTACGATAGAAAAGATAGGTTTGTAATACATTCAGCATATATATAACTGCCAGATGCATCCTGGTCATGGAAAGCTTTGTTTTTTTATCAATTTTTTTATAAGCAAGGACTGTAAGGCTAAAAAATACCTGTATAAGTATACTGCTTACGAAAACAATTAAAAAATTCTTCATTTCTTTTTCCTGCTAATCCGCGGACCGGATCCTTGTCCGGAACTGGTCTAAAATCGTACCGCCAACATGATAATCAGGAAATACGCTTGTTGAAAAGATGTCTGATCCCCGATAAACAAAAGCCGTTACTTCCACAGTGTAAGACCCGTCATTTCCATATAACGGAACAAAAAATGTATGCTTTGGGCGAGCTTCCAGTGCCAGTGGTATTATATCCATTTCCGTATTTAGGCTGCCGTCCAGTTGGGATTGTTCTTCCGGAAATGTAACCGTTACTTTGTCTACATAACCCATTACCGTTATTTTCACAATTCCCTCCTCACCATTAGCAAAATTTGGTTTTCCCGAATCTAAAACACGTTCAATTTCCGCCTCCAGAGTAAACCCATTGATGGTGAAGCTCTGCTCCCGTACATTGCCTACATGATCACTGGCCCGTAAGGTATAGGTGACAGCCCCTAAATAAAAGGGATCGCTTAAATCTATTTCCATTTCCCCTGAATCTGCAGAGCTTACCAGCTCCCTGACCTCTCCCGTTTCCTCATTCTTTGCCGTTATGGTAAAGCTCTTCATGCCGCTGCCGTCATCTGCCGCACGGAAGGAAAGCTTTTTATCACCGGTGTTATTTGTTACATATTTATCATCAATGATTCTTTGTCCCCTTATGCATTCAATCTCCGGCTTTTTGGCATCACAAATCAAATAAATAGATTTCGTATTGTCCCACCAGGTCGAATCAAAGGAAAGGTAACTGTTCTCTGCCCTGGCCATAGGATAATACCGCATTTCCTTTTTATCTGTTACCATCCTGGAATCCAGGATAGAGGTAACGGTCTTTCCGTCACTGCTCCGGCTTGCCGAGGCATTTGCTATTGTCAATACCTGTTCATCATTTAAATGGTATCCGATACTTCCCCCGCTCTGCCCCTTGGTCCACGTCCGGCCGAAACCATTTTCCAGATAATTGCAGATATACTGCACACTGCTCATGTAGAAATGGTAATTGGCCTGCAGTCCCGTACAGGGATATCGGTAGGTGGAGGAGAACTGTAACAGGAAATTTGAGTTTCCTCTGACATAATACTTACTGCCTGACTGGTAGACATTGCCCCGGCTCTTGTCGATGGTAATGGAGGTCACCGTGATCCCTGCCCAGGAGGGATTCCAGGAAAGGCTCTTATTGCTGCTGTAAAAGCTCTGCAGGGTATTTGTATCCGGGCCTCCCGCTATCCAGTATTGGGTCAGGGTGGAGGTCGTGACGGGATAGCTGGTGGTCCTGTCCACGCTCTTGGCCTTATCCGTGAGCTTTACCTGGAAGGTGAGCTGATAAGTGGTCCCCGAAGTAACAGGTGTGGACCATACCATGGTATTACCGCTCACCGAAGCGCTTCCCCCGGTGGTGGAAGCATTGGCATTGGTGCCATAAAAGCTCCAGTTCGCCGTATTGATGGTCAGATAGACGGCTTTAGAGGCTGCCGATATGACTGTCTTATTGGTAATGGCACCGATCATGCTGGTCAGGTCATTGGCCGCACTGGTCTCATTGATGGTACTGTAAAGATCGGACGAGGAAGCGATGCCCCTTAAAAAATCGGACTGCCAGGAGCTGCTTCCGATCCCCATACCCCCCGTATAGATCGTGACATCCGGATAGTCCTTTAAGGTATTGGCCTGGCCTGTCACCCATTCATTGGTCATATAGGAGGCCACATCCGTATCCGTAGGGGAACCGTCCGTAATGAAGATGATCTTGGTCGGCCGGGTATCCCCGCCGTTCACCTTATTGATCAAAAAGTTCCTGGCTATTTCGATCCAGCTGTAATAATAGGTACCGTATTCCGTACTGTACCAGTTATTGCTGATCATATTGATCATCCCGTTAAAATCCCGGCTGAACTCCATGTAATGGCTGTAGGCATAGCCGGGGTCCCCAAAGAGGATGACTCCCACACGGCAGTTATTGTTGCCGTTATTCTGTATGTTGGTAATGCTGTTGATGACACTGTTCTTCATGACCCCCAAACGGTCGATACAGCCGTTGGAAAATACATGGACACCGTTACCGTCGGCCGGATAGGTGATGGGGTTATTGTTGGCGTCCCGGTGATAACCGGTCTCAAAGGTATATTTCGATAAGTTGGCGACTTCGTCGCCGGAAAGATATCGCCAGCTTTCATCATCAAATTTTGCAACCCAGGCATCCCCCTCTTGATAAAAATTAGCTGGCGCTAAATCTATTTGTGATGTCCTTGGATACCATGTAAAATGATCGGTATTTAGACAAGATGACCCGTAATTTCCTGCCACCATGGAACCGCTCACATCCAGTACATACAGGTAATCGATTCCCTCTGCGATTTCTTTATTAGTAACAGCGGACTGCACCGTTACCTGGGCAATCCCTTCGCTCTGATTGACCCATTGAGCACTGACATTGTCAGTAGTGACGGTGGGACCGTTGGTAAGGGACTGCGTCTCTGCCCGGACGCTGCTATTTAGGATGATTGTCATAAAAATAAGTAAAACGGGAAATAATCGTTTTCGTTCTTTTAGCAAGGCTGAACACCTCCTTTCTGCTGTTTTTGTGTATAAAAAAGACAATGCCTGCTTGACATTGCCCTTTAATAATTTAATTATAGTAGATTTTTATGGTGTATATTGTATTTGCTTACTATAGTCCAAGTTTCCATTTGCTAAATCTTCTGCAAATTGATTTTGCATATCAATTGTTTCTTGAGTTCTAGTATAATTATTAATATCATACTGTACCAATCCATTAGAGGTATCCGTACTTGGTGTAGTTCCACTATCCGTAGCCGCCTGTTCCTGTGTTGTCTCAGTACTCGTATTTGCTGTGGTGCTGCCTCCCGAAGAATCCGCTGCCGGTGTGGTGCTCGTTGCTGCCGGTGTTCCTGCAGAAGCGGTGCTGCCTGTCGTGGCTGTTTGTGTACTGCTCTGTGCCGTACTGCCTGCCGCAGCTTCCTCACTGGCCTTTTCTGTCTGTGTGGTGGATTTCGTGGTCTCCGTCTTACTTGCTTTCTTTGCCTTCTCGGAAACGGTCACTGTTGCCGGCACTGTAGAAATGTTACCGGCGCTGTCCAGGGCGATATAGGTGATATCGTAGGTGCCTGCCGTATCGTAATCCACTTCTCCTTCTACCTTAAGGTTGGCTGTCAAGTCCCCATCCACGTTATCCGTGGCTTTTATATTTTCCAGTAGATCCAGCTCTGTTCCCACTGTGGTAGTCAGGTCAGCCACTCCGTCGATGGCCGGAGCTTCTAAATCAGGTGTATAAATGGTAAAGCCTACGGGGTAGGTACTCTTATTACCACTGGAATCCTCTATCTTTACCGTGGCGGTAATTTCGCCGTCCTCGGTAAATACCATGCTTTCCTTATCGCCCTCCGTTGCCTCAAAGGTGACGGTGTAATCGGCCAATTCTATGATGTTTTCCAACAGGTCCGCCGCCTTGATCTCGGTACCGTTGGCAAAGCTTAGATCCTTCTTTATAGTGGCTGTCGGCCGGACGGTATCCACTACTTTTATGGGAATGGAGGCCTCTTCGTCCTTATAGGTTATGGTGAGGGAATAGTCTCCCACCTCCTGGGTATTCACCTCATCCGAATTTATTTGGATGTCCTCCAGCATACTTTCATCGGATACGGAAATATAATCCAAATAGGAA
>CAMJWQ010000053.1 GCA_946409475.1 uncultured Lachnospiraceae bacterium | reverse complement strand
TCTTACAATACCAAAATCTGCTGCAATTGAGGTTGCGGAAAGAGTGGTAGCCTGCGATGTAAAAGCAATTTGGAATTTTGCTCATGTGGATTTGAATTTACCGGATGATGTTTTGGTAGAAAATGTTCACCTTTCGGATAGTTTGATGAAATTATCCTATAATATCAACCGGAATAAGAAAATTAAAATTAACGAAGCTGAGAAGGGTAAAAAATGATTATCGGTGTTGGTACTGATATTATTGAAATTGAACGCATTAGGAAGGCCTGTGAAAGAGAGGCTTTCTTATTGCGTTATTTTACAATAAAGGAAAGAAAGGCATTTTCCGAAAGCAGCAGCAAATTAGCCGGATGCTTTGCGGTGAAGGAAGCTGTTTCCAAGATCTTTGGAACAGGATTTTCCGAGCTTTCGCCCATAGAGATAGAGGTACTCCGCCGTGAAAACGGACAGCCCTTTGTCAATACTTACGGACGGGCGGAAGAAATCCGGAAAAAGCTTAAAATCGGCAGAATCCATGTATCGATATCCAATACGCAGGAAACAGTAATCGCTTATGCCATAGGAGAGGGTGAAGCATGAGATATTTGGTTAACCGGGCAGTCATGCAGGATTTAGATAAAAATACCATAGAAAAAATGAATATGCCGGGAGCCGTTCTAATGGAAAGGGCTGCCTTAGCGGTCGTGGAGGAATTAAGCAGGGAAGGCCTGGATTTGTCTCAGGTGTTAGTCATCTGCGGAACGGGAAATAACGGAGGTGACGGATTGGCTGTTGCGCGTCTCTTGCATTTTCAAAAGGTTACCGTTACCGTTGTCATCCTCGGAAAAGAGGAAAAAATGAGCGCACTTACAAAATTGCAGCTTTCCATTTTAAATCAATATTCTATTCCCGTACTTTTTAACAATATTCCGGAAAAAGAATATACTACTATTATAGATGCTGTTTTTGGAATCGGTCTTTCCAGAAATATAACAGGAGAATATGAAAAGGCCGTTACTTATATGAATCAAAGTCCTGCTTATACGGTAGCGGTGGATATTCCCTCGGGGATAGATGCGGATACGGGAAAGATTCATCATATAGCCGTAAAAGCAGATATGACCGTTACCTTTGCTTATGGCAAGGTCGGCCTGTATTTGTTTCCGGGAGCCTCCTATGCGGGAAAGCTATTGGTTAAGGATATTGGCATTTATCAGAGGGAGGATATATGTGACAGGAATAATCCCCTTATATTTACTTATGAATTACAGGATTTATTATTACTGAAAAAAAGAAGAGAAAATTCCCATAAAGGGACCTACGGCAGGCTTTTATTAATAGCCGGATCCGAAAATATGAGCGGGGCTGCTTTTTTATCCGCCTCTTCTGCCTATAGGTCGGGTGTAGGATTAGTAAAAATCCTGACGGCTGACACCAACAGGCAGATTTTACAATCTTTGATTCCGGAAGCTGTTTTGGAGACATATCCTGCAAATGAGGAAACAGTGCAAATAGATTTGGCATTTTTGGAAAGGGCAATGAATTGGTGTGATGCGATTGCCATAGGACCGGGTCTTGGAATTTCACGGTTTACAACGGCAATAGTGGAAAAAGTACTGCAGAGGACGGATAAGCCGGTGGTAATGGATGCAGACGCACTGACCATACTGGCAAAAAATCCGGAATTCCTGCAAAATCATAAGCAGCCGGTGATACTGACTCCTCATCTGGGAGAAATGGCTAGGCTTACCGGTGAAAATACCGATACGGTGAAAGATGGTATTATGGATATTACTTTCCAATTTGCTAAAAAAAACGGAATTCTATGCGTCTGTAAGGACAGCCACAGTATTGTTTCCGACGGAAATAAAGTATGTCTCAATCTTTCGGGAAACCATGGTATGGCTACGGCAGGCAGCGGTGATGTATTGACAGGTATCATTGGTGCTTTGCTCGCACAGGGAAATGATCCCTTTCCGGCTGCCGGCCTGGGAACCTTTATCCATGGCCTGGCCGGTGATGAAGCAGCAAAAACAAATGCGAAAACCAGTATGATGGCAAGGGATTTATTAACAGGTATCAATAAATTAATGATAACGAAAGAGGCGTTAAAGGATGAAACGGTATAACAGGGTTTGCGCAGCCATCGATTTAGATGCTGTCAGGTTTAATTTAGAACAGATGAAACAAAATATTGCGAAGGATACGAAGGTGATGGCAGTTATTAAAACGGATGGTTACGGACATGGTGCGGTTCCCATAGCCCATGAAATCGAAGCTTATGAATATGTATTCGGCTTTGCCGTAGCAACTATTGAAGAAGCTGTTATTCTTAGAAAAAATCATATTAAAAAGCCCATATTAATATTAGGGTATACCTTTTCAGACAGTTATGAAGAAATGATACATAGGGAGATTCGGGGTACCGTCTTTAAATACGATATGGCAAAGGAGCTTTCCGATAGGGCCGTTCAATTAGGCAAGAAAGCTTTTGTCCATATTAAGGTGGATACGGGTATGAGCAGAATCGGTGTAAATCCCAATAATGAGGGAATCCAATTGGTGAAAAAAATTGCTGCCTTGCCGAACATCATGGTGGAAGGAATATTTACCCACTTTGCAAAAGCTGATGAAAAAGATAAAAAAGCCACCTATGAACAAATAAAGAAGTTCCGGGACTTTGTTGACGCACTAAGAAAAGAAAATATTACCATACCGGTAAAGCACTGTTCCAACAGTGCGGGCATTGTGGAAGTGAAGGAAGCGAACATGGACGTTGTTCGTGCCGGCATTACTCTATATGGCTTATGGCCGTCAAATGAGGTGGATAAAAATAAGATTAATTTGAAACCGGTGTTATCCTTAAAAAGTAAAATTGTCTATATCAAAGAGATTGAGGAGGGCAGCTGCGTCAGTTACGGCGGTACCTTTAAGGCGGCAAAAAGAATGAAAATAGCCACCATACCCGTAGGATATGGGGACGGATACCCAAGATCCCTGTCCAATAAAGGCTTCGTCCTCATAGACGGGAAAAAAGCACCCATTATAGGCCGGGTCTGTATGGATCAGTTTATGGTGGATATTACCCATATGGAAGAGGTAAAAGAATTAGATGAGGTTGTGCTTGTGGGAAAATCGAAGGGAGCTGTTCTAACGGTAGAGGAATTGGGGGAGCTTTCCGGGAGATTCAATTATGAATTCGTATGTGATCTGGGCAGAAGAATTCCCAGAATTTATATAAAAAACGGAAGGGTAACAGAAACCAGGGACTGCTTTTCCATGGCTTGATAAAGAAAAATGCCGAATTAAGAATACACTCAGATAAGCTGGCAATACTAAAGCTAGAACTTTAAGATCGGGGTGTAAGATAGTGAATATAAAAAGAGGAGATATCTTTTATGCAGATTTAAGACCGGTGATAGGATCGGAGCAGGGAGGTATACGGCCGGTACTGATTATTCAAAATGATACCGGAAATAAGCACAGTCCAACGGTTATATGTGCGGCGATTACTTCAAAAATGAATAAGGCAAAGCTTCCCACACATGTGGAATTAGATGCGGGGAAATACCAAATTATGAAGGATTCCGTAATCTTATTGGAACAGCTACGGACAATTGATAAGAAAAGACTAAAAGATAAAGTGTGTCATTTAGACAAGAATTTACTGGAAAAGGTAAACAGGGCATTACTTATCAGCCTTGAATTAGATACATAGTACTGTACTTGACGCATAAAAAAATTAATTGTAGAATGGCAAAAAGAATGAAAGAAAGTAGGGAATTTACTTAATGACAGACGAGGACACTGTGATAAAGATAGTGATATTTATCCTTTTGATCGCAGTTCAGATTATGTTGTATGGATTTAGTTCTGCATTACAGGCGATAAATGAAAAAGAATTGGAAGGCAGGGAAGGTAAGTCCTTTAAGGATGGGAGGAAGACAGGATTACTGTTAAATTTAAAGAAAAAGCCTATTGCATTTGTAAATACACTGCAATTAACGGTAACTGTTATGCATTTGCTGATTGGTGTGTATATAGCGGGTTTTTCCGAACACAGAATGGTAATTGTTTTTGTATTTTTAATCAGTGCTTACATAATGGTATCCCTGGGTATTGTATTATCCAAAAATATAGCATTAAAGAATCCGTATAAATGGGCATACGGGAACATAACCTTCGTTCATTTACTAATTGTCCTGTTACGACCTTTCATATTTTTAATAACGAAAACTGCCTCCGTGATAATGATTATGTTACATATTGATCCGAATGAATTTATGGAAGATGTAACGGAAGAAGAAATCATTTCCATGGTAAATGAAGGGCATGAACAAGGTATCTTTAATGCGGATGAAGCGGAAATGATCGCTAATGTCTTTGAATTTGCAGACAAACAGGCAAAGGATATCATGACGCACAGAACCGGTATGATAGCCATTGACGGAAGTAATTCCTTAGAAGAGGCCATGGCTTTTATACTCTCTGAAAATTACTCCAGGTATCCTGTCTATGAGGACAATCTGGATAACATAATCGGAATCATTCATCTAAAGGATGCCATGAAGTTTTATAGTGAGAGTAATTACCGGAATATGCCCCTTTCCGCCATTAAGGACTTAATCATGGAGGCGGTATTCATTCCCGAGACCAGGAATATTGACGTTTTACTGAAAAATATGCAAAAATCAAAGATTCATATGGTGATAGTGGTGGACGAATACGGACAAACCTCCGGTTTGATTGCCATGGAGGATATTGTCGAGGAAATCGTGGGTAATATATTTGATGAGCATGATGATGTGGAGGAATATATGAAACAGGTGGAAGACAATGCCTTTATCTGTGAAGGAAGAACACCCTTGGAAGAAGTAAAAGAGCTTCTTTCCATTCCGTTTGAAGAGGATGAGTTCGATACGTTAAACGGATTTATTATTGCGAAACTGGATCATATTCCTTCGGATGATGAAGAATTTTCTTTTATTTATGAAGGGTGCTTATTTAAAATACTGAAAATAGAAAATAAAATGATAGAATCTGTTCTCATTAGAAGGCTGGAGGAAAGGCAGGAGGATGAGGAACAGAATTCCTAATCGTATACTTGTAAAAAGGATAAAACAGTGTTAGTATTTTATCATTGAGTGAATTTATCGTTTTAAAGGAGAGTTATTATGTCAGGACATTCAAAGTTTGCCAACATAAAACATAAAAAAGAAAAAAATGATGCCAAAAAAGGAAAAGTATTTACTATTATAGGCCGCGAAATAGCCGTAGCTGTGAAAGAGGGAGGAGCGGACCCTGCTCAAAACAGTAAGCTTCGGGATGTGATAACAAAAGCCAAGGCGAATAATATGCCTAATGATACCATAGAAAGAGGGATTAAGAAGGCAGCCGGTGATTTGGGCGCCGTGAATTTTGAGCATATTACATATGAAGGATACGGCCCAAATGGCATTGCTGTTATAGTGGAGGCGTTAACGGATAATAAAAACCGTACGGCTGCCAATGTGCGGAGTGCTTTTACAAAGGGGAACGGAAATATCGGGACACCGGGATGTGTGTCTTTTATGTTCGAAGAAAAGGGACAAATTATAATTGACAGGGAAGAATGGGAAAAAAATGCAGATGATTTGATGCTGCTTGCCCTGGATGCGGGAGCTGAGGATTTCGCTGAGGAAGAAGACTATTACGAAATCATGACCGGTCCTGATGATTTTGACCGGGTTCATGCGGCATTAAAGGATCAGAATATTGATATGGCTTCAGCTGAGGTTACGAAAATCCCCCGGACCTGGGTGACTTTGACGGATGAAAATGCCATAAAATCCTTACAAAGAACACTGGATTTACTGGATGATGATGATGATGTGCAGTATGTATATCATAATTGGGATGAATAGGGATACGGAGGCAAAATTATGGAATTCGAAAAGGGTATATGTCCGAAATGTTTAGGAGTATTGCAGATACCGCTGGAGCGCGAAGAAGTCATATGCATGTATTGCGGTGAAAAAATACGGACGAAGGAAGCGGCTGATCTGGCGGAGGCAGAAAATACGGTTAGGGCAAGCAGGGATCTGGAAATGAAGGAATCCCCTGCAAAAGAACATCCGGAAGAAATCCCGGATATGTCAGAAAGTATTATCCAATTATTTGATTCCGTAAAAAGTGGTTTTGAAAATTTTAAAAGAAATACCTATAAGGATGCCTTTGAAGCATATTTCCGTTCCAACTACGAAATATATACAATGTTAGAAAAAACATATGAGTATGATGACCGGAATAAAACGGTGTTTTATTCTCTTGCGGACACATTCGTAAATGTGATTCATAATAGAATAAAGGACTTTAACAAGCGGAAAAAAGAACGTATTCTTATTGATTATAATTTAACCATGGCTGTTTATGTCATACCGGGAATACTGCATTACGGCGGAGAATTTACGGATGTTTTTACCGGGCTGCTGATTCAAAGCTGGAAAAAGGAATTTCCCTCCTATGAACTTGGCAAGGCGACCTTTGAAACGATAAACAGCGGCTTTAAAACAAAGCTTTGTTATATTACGACAGCCGTCTGTGAAAGCCTGGGGAAAACGGATGATTGCTATGAACTGAATGTCTTAAGGAATTACAGGGATTGTTATTTGGCAAAACAGCCTGACGGCTTAGATATTATTTACCAATATTATGATATAGCGCCTACTATTGTAAACAGGGTTAATAAAAGCCCTGACAGAAATAAAATTTATCATGATATTTGGGATGAATATGTAAAGCCTTGCATTACCCTGATTGAAGAAGATAAAAATGAAGAATGTAAAAAGGTCTATTCCAAAATGGTTCACCAATTACAAAAGAGATTTGTGGAGGATAAAAATGAGTATGTATCAAATGGAAACTAAATGTATTCAATCCGGATGGAAACCAAAAAAGGGAGAGCCGAGAGCCCTGCCGATTATTCAAAGCACTACCTTCCAATATGAGAACAGTGATCAGATGGGCAGGCTGTTTGATTTGGAAGATACCGGATACTTCTATACCAGGCTGCAGAATCCGACTAATGATTATGTGGCACAGAAAATATGCGATTTGGAAGGCGGGTATGCGGCTATGCTGACCTCGTCGGGGCAGGCTGCCAATTTCTATGCTGTTTTTAATATCTGTGAGGCGGGAGACCACATGGTATGCTCTTCCACTATTTATGGAGGCACTTTTAATTTATTTGGAGTAACCTTAAAAAAATTGGGGATTGATGTTACCTTTGTAGATCCGGATGCTTCCTCTGAAGAGATAAAGAAAGCCTGTAAGCCCAATACAAAGTGTATATTCGGTGAAACAATTGCCAATCCTTCCATGGTGGTTCTGGATATTGAGAAATTTGCCGACATTGCCCATGAGGCAGGAGTTCCCCTGATTATTGATAATACCTTTGCCACACCCATAAATTGCAGGCCTTTTGAATGGGGAGCAGATATTATCACCCATTCCACCACTAAATATATGGATGGACATGCTGTCAGCGTAGGGGGCTGTATCGTGGACAGCGGAAATTTTGATTGGAATGCCTACGGTGATAAGTTTAAAGGGTTAACAAGACCGGATTCCTCCTATCATGGGGTGACTTATACTGCAAAATTTGGGAAGGGTGCTTACATAACGAAAGCAACGGTTCAGTTAATGAGAGATTTAGGCTCCATACCTTCACCTCAAAACGCTTTTTTATTGAATATCGGTTTGGAAACCCTGCATTTACGGATGGAAAGGCACTGCGAAAATGCTGTTAAGGCAGCCGCCTATTTAGAAGAACATGAAAAAGTGGCCTGGGTTAGTTATCCGGGATTAAAAAGCAGTAAGTATTATGAGCTGGGGCAAAAATATATGCCGAAGGGTTCCTGCGGTGTCATTGCCTTCGGACTCAAGGGGGGAAGAAGGGTATCCGTATCCTTTATGGATCATTTGGAAATGACGTCAATTGTGACACATGTAGCGGATGTGAAGACCTCCGTATTACATCCTGCCAGCCACACTCACAGGCAATTGACCGACGAACAGCTGGTAGAGGCGGGAGTTGCTCCTGATTTAATCCGGTTATCCGTAGGCATTGAAAATATTAATGATATCATTGCAGATTTAGAAAATGCATTAAAAACAGTATAAGGAGTTTAATTTAACATGAATAAGTTGGCTATAGTGGTTCCTTGCTATAACGAACAGGAAATACTGGAATCTTCTTGCAATGAACTGAGAAAAATAATAAATGATTTAGTGGATAAGGATAAGATCGATAAGGATAGTTTTATATTACTGGTAGATGACGGGAGCAAGGACAGGACCTGGAAAATCATTGAAGAGGAACATGAAAGGCACAAAGAGATTTACGGTTTAAAGCTGGCGGCCAATGTGGGACATCAAAATGCTTTGTCGGCGGGTATTTTAGCAGCAAAGAATATAAGTGACATGATGATTACCATAGATGCTGATTTGCAGGATGATATTATGGTTATCGAGCAAATGGTCGAGAAATATAAACAGGGAAATGAAATTGTATTCGGAGTGCGTAACGACAGGTCCAGGGACAGCTTTTTGAAAAGAACAACAGCACAGGCTTATTATAAAATTATGAACTTTTTGGGAGCCAATTCTATTTATAATCATGCCGATTTTCGTCTCATGTCCAAAAGAGCGGTAGAAGAGTTTGCAAAATACACGGAAACGAACCTGTATATCAGAGGTATCATGCCGTTAATCGGGTTTCAAACGGACCGCGTATATTATGAGAGAAAGAAAAGAACAGCAGGTGAATCCAAATATACGTTATATAAATTATTGATATTAGCCTCTAACGGTATTACGTCCTTTAGTACAAAGCCCATAGCTATGGTGGGTGTCTTAGGCTTGGGAATCGTATTTTTAAGCATTATGGCTGCTCTCTACACTATCATTTCTTCCTTTTTTGCACCGGTAGATACCCAATGGTCTTCATTAATTATTTCCTTATGGTTTATCGGAGGCGTACAGTTATCCTGTATTGGGCTTATCGGGCAATACATCGGTAAGATCTATATGGAAGTTAAGAGAAGACCCCGCTATCATACGGAGCTGTTTTTGGATAACAAGTGAAATAGGTGATTTTATGACTGCTATGGATAAGAATAGGAGTAAGTATACCGGTCTTTATATCTATCTGTATTTCGGCATGCTGTTTCTTAGTATATTGGCAAGAGCTTATTACATAGCGGTTCATATGGACGGCATACAGGAACAGGTACTCATTTATCAGGAAGAAGCAGCTTATTTTTTAAAGAATTCTTTCTCTTTTACTTTCAGCTTTAATAAGTGGTACTACTTTTTCGTATCCCGTTTGTTTTTGTTTTTTGGAATTAAGGAACAGGTATTATTTTATTTTGCATTTTTTCTTTTATGTACTTCTTTTCTGCCGTTTATATTGATTTTAAAGGATAGGTACGCTTTATCCGTCACTTTTGGAATCTGTTTACTTTATGAATGGTTTCTGATCGGCATGTATGATAGCCGGACCTTTGACATCCTGCTGTTTCGTCAGGTGGTATTATCTTTTTTGATTTTCGCTGTAAGCAAATGCAGCTTGGCAATAATAGAAAAATTAAATAAGGAGTGGGTATTTCTGCCGTTTACCGCTATGGTTATTATTTTAGCTGCCCTCCTTCATGGCTTTCGGGTTCATGATTTTACCCTTTATCTGCTATTGCTTATATTACTTTTTCAATACGGAAATTTATTATTAAAACGGGAAAATATAACAAAGGAAGATTTCGTGATAAAACAAGATATGATACGAAAGAAGGATAATAAAACGGAACAATACAATACAAGAATAGAGGATATTGGAATAACGCAGGATGAAATAAGGAACCGATATAAAGAGAGTGACAGCCTGGATTTTCCCTACCGGTTTTCGGAGGAAGAGCTGAAATATGATTATGATTTCCCCATACGCTAGTATAATAATGCCAGGTATACATATAATAAGTAAAGGAATCACGCATGTGGTTCCTTTTTTCTGCAGAGACAGATATCTATGCCGAATAGAAATCCTGCTCAGGTGTTGGCGGAAATAAAATCCATAATGGAGGTACCTTATGAAGGAAACAGGGGAAAAGAAAGAGAAAAGTGAAGTAGAAAAATTAAGAGATGAAAAGATAAAGGAAACAGGTCAGGTTACACTGGAGAACAACGAAAATCATACTAAAATACAGTTGATTTCCGTAATCGGGGAAATTGAAGGGCATGAAAATCTGCCTAATAATACAAAAACAACGAAATATGAACATATACTGCCTCAGCTCTCCGCAATTGAAGACAGTAAGGATATAGAGGGAGTTTTAATTTTGTTAAATACGGTAGGCGGAGATGTGGAGGCAGGGTTAGCCATTGCGGAAATGATTGCCTCCTTAAGTAAACCCACCGTGTCCTTAGTATTAGGCGGCAGCCATTCCATCGGTGTACCCATTGCTGTTTCAACAAACTATTCCTTTATCGTTCCGACAGGAACAATGGTCATTCATCCCGTCAGAATGAATGGTATGGTTATCGGGGTACCCCAAACATTCGATTATTTTAAGCAGATTCAAAACCGCATTACAGGATTTATTGCCACCCATTGCGACATTAAAGAAGAACGGCTGGAGGAGCTGATGATGGAAAGGGGTATGCTTTCTAAGGATGTTGGTTCCATTTTAGTGGGAAAGGAAGCGGTAACGGAAGGAATCATTAACCAGGTGGGAGGTATCAGGGATGCCTTTTCTTATTTATACAAATTAATAGAAGAGGAGAGAGGACAGAAAGAAAAAATAAGGGAGGAGGAATGAAAAAAGAAGAAAGGATAGAAAAAGCGGACTAAGACAAAAGGGATGACTTTTTTCATTTGGAATGCTATAATCATAAAGGATGATTTATGCTATTTGGAAATTGTTAGGGGGATTCTAAGTGACGACAGCGAAAAGAAAAAGCAGGACAACTAAAAAAAGGACCGGAAAAAAGAATCTTAATAAAACGATAAAAGATGAAATATTGGTTTTGGCTTTTCTGGCTGTCAGTATTTTAATGCTGCTTAGTAATTTTGGTCTGGTAGGAGCAGTCGGTAAATATATCCGTTATTTTCAATTCGGTATATTTGGTCTGGCAGCTTATATCATACCAATTGCTATTTTTTTGTCAGCCGTATTTTCCATATCCAATAAGGGGAATAAAACGGCATATCTGAAATTAGCCAGTGCTGTGTTTTTTTTAGTAAGCGTATGTATCTTAATGCAATTCATTACTTCGGATGTGAAAACAGTGAAAACCGTTACGGAATATTATCGGTACGGAGCCTTGGAAAAGAAGGGCGGAGGAGTGATCGGCGGTGTTCTTGCCCGCTTGTTATATAAAGCTTTTGGTACGGCAGGCACTTTAGTAATATCCCTGGCAGTCCTTATTATTTCTGCAGTCATTATAACGGAACGTTCTTTTTTATCCGGGGTAAAGAAAAGCGGCCATAAGGTATACGAAAGCGCTAGGGAGGATTACAGAAAAAGAAGGATAAAACAATCGGAAGAAAAGGAAAATAAAAAGGAAAATGACAGGATTCAGAAAAAAAGATTACAAAGGAAAATATCCGGAGTTGCTTTGGATACCACCATTCCAAAAGAAAATAAGGAAATGGAAGATGTTCATGAAATTACCGGCCCTTATCCGGAGGATTTTCTTAAATCGGATAAAAATACAGACAGTATTGACGAAACTGACAGTTTCCTCACAAAGGAAGTAATTACGGAAGCCGACATGGTAAATAACGGCATTGAAAAGGAAAAGGACACTGTCAATATAAGGTCGCGGGAGGCTGATATTAAAAATGAAGATTATGCCGATATCTTTGCGGCTGCTAATCAGGAAGCCTTTGAGACCGGGGATAAGAAGGAATACCAATATCCACCCATTGAATTATTAAAGCCGGGTAAAAAAGGCAATTTTAAAAATAATAATAAGCAGGTAAATGATACGGCTCATAAATTACAGCAGACATTACATAATTTCGGTGTTAATGTTACTATTACCCATGTTAGCTGCGGGCCTACCGTGACCCGGTATGAGCTGCAGCCTGAGCAGGGAGTAAAGGTAAGTAAGATATTATCCTTATCCGATGATATCAAGCTGAATTTGGCCGCTTCGGATATCCGTATAGAAGCACCGATACCCGGAAAAGCGGCTATCGGTATTGAGGTTCCGAATAAAAATAATGCACCTGTCATGTTAAGAGATTTATTGGAAGCCGAAGAGTTTCGGAATCATCCTTCCAGGCTTGCTTTTGCCGCAGGAAAGGACATCGGCGGACAAACAGTTGTTACGGATGTGGCAAAAATGCCTCATTTATTAATTGCAGGGGCTACAGGATCAGGAAAATCCGTTTGTATCAATACCCTTATTATGAGTATTTTATATAAATCAACACCTGATGAAGTAAAACTGATTATGATCGATCCCAAGGTAGTGGAGCTCAGCGTTTATAACGGAATACCTCACCTTATGATTCCGGTGGTAACGGATCCTAAAAAAGCAGCCGGCGCCCTGAACTGGGCTGTTGTGGAAATGCAGGACCGGTATCAGAAATTTGCCCAATATAACGTTAGGGATATGAAAAGCTTTAATGAAAAAGTAGAATCCGTAAAGAATGTGGAGGGAGAAAACAGACCGGAAAAGCTCCCTCAGATCGTTATCATTGTTGATGAGCTTGCTGATCTGATGATGGTAGCTCCCGGAGAAGTGGAAGAATCCATTTGCCGTTTGGCCCAATTAGCAAGAGCGGCCGGTATCCATTTGATATTGGCGACCCAGAGGCCTTCCGTCAATGTCATTACGGGACTTATTAAGGCCAATATGCCCTCCAGAATAGCCTTTAGTGTATCTTCCGGTGTGGATTCCAGAACCATACTGGATATGAACGGTGCGGAAAAGCTGTTGGGAAAGGGGGATATGCTTTTTTATCCCCAGGGATATCCGAAGCCCGTCAGAGTGCAGGGCTCCTTTGTTTCCGACAGTGAAGTATCTGCAGTGGTTAAATTTTTAGTTAATGAAAATAAGGATGTATTTTATAGTGCGGAAATGGAAGAGAAGATTATTAATAATACGGCTGCCGCAGCCAATCAGAATACAACGGAAAGAGACCCCTATTTTACGGATTGCGGTAAATTTATTATTGAAAAGGATAAAGCTTCCATTGGTCTACTGCAGCGGGCCTTTAAAAT
>CAMJWQ010000052.1 GCA_946409475.1 uncultured Lachnospiraceae bacterium | reverse complement strand
CTCCGGGTACAATGGCAACACCCGCTCCCGCTGCTCCGGGTATGATGCCGCCACCTAATTCTGCCGGAATAACAAATAGCCGCAGCATGACTCCGGCACCTCTTCCGTCGGAGCTTATTTCACCGGCCATGAAACGTTACGGCAGTACCACAACACCCCCTAATAATCCTGAAAAAATAAATTACAATGAAAGCACGGATAAAAGCAATATTATTATAAACAATCATATATCCTTCAATGATGAGGAAGATGTTCTGCCAAATATAAAACCGGTCAGATCGTTTCAACAAATAAATTCCAGCTCCAAATCTTTTTATAATACGACAAATAACAGGGAATTATCTTCACTCCGTTTTTTGAATGCCTCTGCGGGCAATTTACCTGTTAATGTCATGATTAATGATGCACTATTTGCAGATCATTTGATCTTTGGTGATATCACACCCACAAACAGGATAGAAGACGGTTTTCACGACATCAAAATTATCGGTACAAACGGAACCAGGAGTGTCTTATATCATAAAAATATCCCTTTTAGGGGCGGACACACAATAACAATGGTAATTATTGAAGGTGCAAAAGGAATGGATTTGGTACCCATTTCCGCCACCAATTGCAGAAACATGGATTTAAATATCGGATGCTTACGTATAGCAAATATGTCTCATGAAAACTCCTCCTTTGATATCATCTTATCAACAGGAGATTTGGTATTTCATGATATCCGCTTTAAAGAAGCAAGTAATTATAAACAGGCAAGATCCTCTGATTACGAAATGTACGTGGCATATGCGTCAAAATCCGGCAGACTGCAGGAAATTCCGGTAATTGCCATGGGTATCTATCGGCCCTTCACCCAATTAAGCGAACCATTATTATCCTTTAAAGTAAATTTAATACCTAAATCCAGCCATACGGCCTTTATAATTGGAAACCCGTGGTCTGCCGCCTCCCTGCGGATAATTGTTATTGAGGATTAACGGCCTGAATTATCACTCAAAGAGTCTGACAAGTCAGACTCCGGCGCTGACGCGCGGACACTGCCGTCACCTTTTTATCCTAAAGGATTAAGGAAAATAAGCATTTAATGTGCCGCGCACGTTCAGCTTAGTTCAAGAAAAAATATACATGGCCAAATTAATCCGTATAATTAAATAATTATTGCATATTCTACTGATAATTTAAAAGAACAGGAGACGAAACAATGGAAGTTATCTCTATTATTATTACATCACTTGGTGCTTTAATCACTTTATTTTTATTGACTAAGCTAATGGGATACCGGGAAATGTCTCAGCTTAGCATGTTTGATTATATAAACAGTATCACCATCGGATCTATTGCTGCGGAAATGGCCACTTCCCTGGAGAATGATTTTGTAAAACCATTAACAGCCATGGTAGTTTTCGCACTCTTTGATGTTTTTTTATCCATAATTAAAAATAAATCTATTAAATTAAGAAGGTTTGTTGAGGGGAAACCCGTTATACTCTACTTTAACGGTACCTTATATAAAAGTAATCTTAAAAAAGCAAAAATAGCTATTGGTGAATTTCTGGAGCAGTGCCGGGTCAACGGCTATTTCGACTTATCAACCATATATGCCGCCGTCTTAGAAGCAAACGGCAAATTAAGCATACTTCCGAAGGAATCAGAACGTCCGGTTGCACCGAAGGATCTGCAGCTATCCCTTAATCAGGCCTCCTTAAATGCCAATGTCATCATTGACGGACATGTTATGCCGGAAAACTTACGTCATACGGGTAAAAATGAAAAATGGCTTATGAGTCAATTAAGCGCCTATGGTATTTCCCAAATATCGGAGGTTCTTTTGGCAACCTGTGACGCGGACAATAAAATATCCGTTTACAAAAAAGTGGATAAAGAAATGAAGGTCGATTTATTTCTTTAATGCCATAATTAATGACATGGCCTTTCCCACTTTTTATATTTGATTTTAATTTGTTGAAATATCGCATATATTCCCATAATTACGGCAAATATTTCTAATCTTCCCAATATCATTCCAAAAATTTCAATTATTAAGGTTGCGGGATTGGCAGCCGGTCCCGTCAAACCAACGGATAATCCTACCGTACCCAAAGATGATGCGAATTCAAACATAGTCTCCGTCAATGTCCCGTTTGTTGTTAAGGTTAACGCCAACACACCTGTTATATAAATAATCAAATAAGTTCCTGCAAAGTAAAAAGCGTCCCTTGAAGTTGCTTCATCTATGATGCTTTTTCCATAAGCCCGATAGTAATGCAGTCTATTTACATATCTGTCCGAGCTGTTCTTCTTAATTACGTTATCTATAAGCATACGAATAATAATATAAACTCTTGTTAATTTAATTCCCCCCGCCGTAGAACCAATACCACCGCCTATCAGCATCAGGATAATCATAATGCCCAGGCTGAATGGGGGCCAGTCGTTATAATAACAGGTAGAAAAACCGGTGGTTGATAGGGCTTATACCACATTAAAAAGTGATAACCGGATACTTTCTCCAAGACCCAGGTACATTTTAAAGAACAATCCTGCCGACATAACCGGAACAAAAATAAAAAGCAGCAGAAACATAAATCTTACTTCGCTGACCTTAAAAAATTGACGTATTTTCCCTTTTACCAACAGCAGTAAAACTGCAAAATTAGTGGTTCCAATCAGCATTAAAATAATAGTAACTCCTTCTATCTGAGGAGAATGGAATGCTCCGATACTATCTGCCTTCGTAGAAAATCCCCCTGTTGACAAAGCACACATGGCGTGATTGATGCTGTCGAACAAAGACATCCCGAATGCAGCGTAAGCTATAGTACCTAAAACCAAAAACCCGCTATACATGGCAAAAATCGTTCTTGCTGTCTTTCCCAGATTAGGCATAAGCTTATCCGGATGTCCTTCCGCATTATACAGATCCATAGACTGCTTCCCCTGTATAAAGATAATCATCATCAGTATAAAACCAAGACCACCCATAAACTGAATAAAGCTTCGGTAGAAAAGAAAAACGGCAGGTGTTACCGTAACATCTATAACCGATAATCCGGTAGTGGTAAATCCACTGACAGATTCAAACAGTGCCTGTATCATAGTTAACCGGCCAGACAAAATAAAAGGTAAGGAACCAATAAAAAAGCCATATAACCAGGCAAAAAATACTACTTTTGCACTTATATATTTAAGATTATTTCTGGTATATTCTCTGTTTTTAACAACTATACATATCAGCAAGCCCAGAATAACGGAGCCTAATCCGGGTACTAAAAAATCAAATATATACGGAACGTCAGTCATATTAAACGGTATCATAACCAAAGGAACAATAATCATAATACCTTCGAGTATCATTAATTTTCCGTAAATACCACCTTTTTCATTAAAAAAAATCATAATAAACGCCTCTCAGTCTTAAGTAAACTACCATTCCATTTTTTATTTTCCCGTAAGTTCTCTTACCGCATTCATTTCCTGTTTATCGGAAGATATTAAAATCAAAACATCACCGGATAATATTCTGGTGTCTCCCCTCGGAATCATACTATGTTCACCTCTTAAGATACATCCGATAATTACTTCTTTGGGCAAATTAATTTCCCACAGCTTTTTACCGGCTGCCGGGGATTGTGTGGGTATCGGAACTTCAGCTATATTTATACCGCCTACTCCAATCGGAAATATTTTAGCCATTTCATCCATGATTGCCTGCTGCTCAATAATATTAGTTATGGCATTGATAGCACAAACCACGGAATCAATTCCCATTTTATAGAAAAACTCTGTCTTTTTAGGGTCATTTACCAATGCTACCGTTTTTTTAATATGAAACCTTTTTTTACACAATTCACACATGACCAGATTTTCATCGTCTTTTTGCGTCAAAGCAATGGCAATATCCATATCTTCCGCATCGGCATCCTCCAGTACAAATGGTTTCGTAGCATCGCCAAAAATAACTTTTAAAGATTTTAACTCTGCCAAAGAATGGCAATTATGATAATCATTATTAATAACTGTAACCTCATAGCCGTTTTGGATTAGTGAAGCCGATAAAGCATAAGCCTTATGAAAGCCGCCCATTAACAATACCTTTCTTTTCATAGTACCTCCTCCTCATTTTTAGCTAACAGCTTTTTTATTTCCATTGCAGACAGGTCAGCCGGGCATATGATATCTATGCCCAATTCTTCATAAACATATTTTCTTTCCGAATCATATAATCTGGCTATAACAAGTGCGGTATGAAAAATCTCTTTAATCATTTGGGATACCATAATATTGACATTATCACTATCCGTAACAACAAGCGCTACATCAGCCTTTTCTATTTCCGCTTCGGAAAGCACATCCATATCTGTTGCATCACCAACAACGGTTAACCCACCAAAGGACGTGGACAGTTTCCGGAATGACTCTTTACTTCTATCAATGATCAAAACATTCTGTTTCTGCTCAGATAGGCTATTTGCCAGGTTGGCTCCTAATCTGCCGCATCCTATGATAACTGTATATAATTCCTCTTTATGATTATTTTTCCATATTGTCATGATGCTTCTCCTCATTTTGTTTATTTTTTAACCGTTGTTTTAATAATGTTTCTTTATGAACATTATTACCCAATTCCTTAGGACAATCCGTCTCAGTAAAAGCATATTTCCAGCTTGCATACAGGTTCGCACAATTATCCAAATTACATCTGGCAGGTATATAAGCAGGATCTAATGCATAAGCTGCCCTAAAATGCTTCATCGCTCCGATTTTATCCTCCTTATATATCAGAAGAATACCCATAAGGTTATGCGGTACAGGCGAATGAGGATACGCAGACATTGCTTTTCTTATATCCTGCTCGCTGTCATCAAGCTTTCTATTTTTTAATAATTGACGTATGGAATTACAAAAGTCATACAAATCTATATCTTGATTTTTTTTAATCGTTATCTCTTTATCCATCATAGCTTTCACTCCATTCCTTTTGTTTTTCTTTGCAATTACATTGTAAAATAAATCTTGTGATGATAGTGTGAGTATAAAGAACACTTTGTGAGAATTGTGTGAGAAGAGACTTTATGCGGCAAATGCGGCCATGCAGTGATATTTTCCCCATACATCCGTGTGAAACCCCCGGCGGGTTTGATTGACAGGGAATCAAAAAAGGCGGGCAGGCTCCTCATTCTTGAGGGGCCTGCCCGCCTTGTATGCCAAATGCGGTCACGCAGTGATTCATACCCTTGGCTGCAAGCTTCCGCGTGCATTGGTGCGCATCCGTCCGGACTTTTCGTTTTTATTCATCTGTCATTCGATATCCTACCCCTATTTCCGTTATAATATAACGCGGCTTAGCAGGGTTTTTTTCTATTTTTCTTCTTAAACCGGCCATCAATGCTCTCAATGCCTGTGTATCCGTTCCATAATTAGCTCCCCATACTTCCTTTAATATATAATGTGTGGTTAAAACCTTCCCCATATTTTTCATAAACAGTGATAATAGATTATATTCCATAGGTGTAACATGGATTTCCTTATTTTCCAGCGTTACTGCATGTTTTTCCAGATCCATGCACAAACTGCCAACCTGAAAGACAGTCTGCTGATTTTTAATATTCATCTTATAAAAGTGCCGAATGGCCACCCGCAAACGCGCCATTAATTCCGTAGCGGAAAAGGGTTTTGTCAAATAATCATCGGCACCCGTATCTAAGGCCAGAGCCTTTTCTTTATCCTGATCCCTGGCTGATATCACAATAATAGGCATCTCAGACCATTGTCTTACCTTTTTTATTACTTCCATCCCGTCAATATCTGGCAGGCCTAAATCAAGAAGCATGATATCAATGGATTCCGTTATCAGCATACTTAATGCTCCCTGGCCCGTACCGGATTCCATTGTTTTATATCCTCCCGCATTTAAGGTATAACAAATAAAATTCTTAATGGGGATATCATCTTCCACAACGAGTATGGTTTCATTATACATTTCCATCTTCCTTTCTGTCATCACTGAGGGGCAGCGCAAATGTAAAAATAGCTCCCTTACCATCGATACGATTGCCGCCCTGTATCGTACCCCCATGGGCTTTTACAATTGCCTCACAAATAGAAAGACCTAACCCAATTCCCTGCCTGGCATCCGCATGCTTTTCCTTAGAAGTATAAAACATTTCAAATATATTAGGTAAATCCTTTTCTTTAATACCTTCCCCTCTGTCTGAAATATAGAATTTAACGGTATTATCGTTATTATCCTTCACCACTTCAATGGAAATTTCTTCGGTTCCCTTTGTATGCTTAACCGCATTATCCAAAAGATTTACAAGCACCTGGCTAATCAGCCTGGCATCCATAGGTACTAAGAGTAATTCATCGGGAATTACTGCCTTTATTTCAATCTGAGGCTTATGCTTTTCCATATGCTGCAATACGTCCCCTATTACTTCTTCCACAGCTTCCAGTTCTTTATGCAGCGGCACTTTTCCGTCCCGCAGTCTCGTAAGGCTTAATATGTTTTCGACCAGTGAATGGAGCCAGTCGGCGTCCATATAGATGCCTTCCATCATAGAATACCTCGAATCCTTTTTATCCGTCATATTCATCAGCACCTCGGAGGTTCCCATGATACCGGAAAGGGGAGTCCTAAGGTCATGAGAAATAGCACGCAGTAAATTGGACCTGTATCTCTCCTGGACAATAAGCTCCCTGTCTCTTATACGTTCCATTGAAGAATGCAGCCTGTCCATCGCAATACCTACATTTTCAATCATTGAATGCAATAACCGCATTTGTATTCCCGTTATAGACGCCCCTCTGTTCCCGGGAATCCGAATAAGTCCAAGTAAATCCTCCTGGCCATATATCGGCCAGTCATAAAATTCCCCGCCAATCAGAAAATCTGTTCTCAAGCCTGAAAACCGATGCTTTAATTCCTCCGGTTCGTCCGTTTCCCTGCGAACCTGCCTTCCCCTTTCAACCTGCTGTATAAAACTGCCTTCGGGCATCCCTTCTTCATTAAACAAAAGACAGGCTGCCTGACAATTCATATATTCACTTATCGTTTCTACCGCTATTTCCGCAATGGATTTCATGCTTTGTGCATCTGTCAGCCTGTTGGTAAGAGTATACAAGGCTCTTGTTTCCGCTTCCTTTTCCTTAGCCTGTAATGCATGAAGCATAACTCTGGATGTTAACGTACTTGTAAAAAAGGCAATAAAAGTCATAATAATAAAAGTTACTATATAGCTTGGATTATCCACACTTAAAGTATAATAGGGAATTGTAAAAAAATAGTTAAAACAAAAGGTTGCTATAATAGATGCCGTCAAGCCGAAAATGAAGCCTTTTGTGTATCTGGCAGTCAATAATACGGCAAGTAAATATACAATTACGATATTCGTATCAGGAAATTTAATGTACTGAAACAAATATCCGACTCCCGTTGCAATACTTAAAATAAAGATACATAAAAGTGCTTCCTTTATATAATCCTTTTTCTTTTTTCTATGATCCATACTATTATTTCACCTTATCGATTGAGCACTATTACTGCCAATACTGCTAATTATACAGTAACAGGAAACCCTTTATGATTTCTTTCTATAATTATTTCTTTTACCCATCTTATCTTATTTTTAAACAACAGTAAACAGATATCTCATCTATTTCTCTTCATGAAATAAACAGCAATTACTTGTTGCGACCACATTGACACCCGTATGCCCGGCATTGTGCATAACCACATCACCCACCTTTACGGGCGCATGCAGCAAAACAGCCTTAAGCTCCTCCATGCAGTCCCGTATTTTATCCTTAGGTATATCCCTTTCCGTTTTTACCGGAACCACCGGATATCTTCCTCCTTCTATCCTGACGGTTGTCGTTAAAATCCTGGTGGGGCTGGTAACCTCCTTTTTTGCGTATTCTTCCCCTCTCTTACAGGTATTACCTGTTACACTTAGAATCTTTTCCCTTTCCAGCTTCACCGTAAGCCGGCAGCCTAAGGGACACCCTATACAAGTTAAGTGTCTTTGCTCCATACTATTCCACCTCTATTCGAAATTCTATTTCCCTGGTCTCCGGATATTTATTCAATAATTCCCTTTTCAGCACACAGCTTTCCATCTCTCCGGGGGTTACCATTAATTTGTCTGCGGATTGTATTAAGGAATCGTCAAAGTACATGGCAAGCTTACATTTTTCATAGATATTGTCTGTCCGAAACCGGATAATGACCTTATCCTCCATATCTTTGTACATAATTTTATGAGGAACGGTATAACGTACACCTTTTCCCGGTCTTATTCCAATCTCATTCCCGCTTTCCCCTTCCGTAAGCTTTTCATTAGAAGGACCCTGCAGATAGCCGGCAGCATTCTTTCCCGCCAATGCAGCCTCCTGAGATACATAATCCACCAGGTCATGGACGTGAAGTACATTCCCGCAGGCAAATACACCCCCAAGGCCCGTTTCTAATTTTTGATTCACAACAGGCCCATTGGTAACACTGTCCAGTTCTATTCCCATTTCAAAGGATAATTCGTTTTCCGGAATTAAGCCCACGGATAAAAGAAGAGTATCACAGGTAATATACTCCTCTGTCCCCTCTATTACCCTTCCCTCCCTGTTTACTCTTGCAATGGTTACTCCCTCTACTCTTTCCCTTCCATGAATTTCGGTAACCGTATGACTAAGTCTTAAAGGAATCTGAAAATCCTCCAGGCATTGGACTATATTTCTTTTGAGGCCTCCGGAATAAGGCATTAATTCCGCAACAAGCTTAACTGCCGCTCCTTCCAGGGTCATTCTCCTCGCCATAATGAGTCCTATATCTCCGGAGCCCAATATCACCACTTCCTTTCCCGGCATCAGTCCTTCCCTGTTAATAAGCCGCTGGGCAGTTCCTGCCGAATAGATTCCTGCCGGCCGGAATCCCGGGATATTTAATGCCCCTCTTGGCCTTTCCCTGCATCCCATTGCCAATATAACCGCTTTTGCCTGAATGGTTATCAGTCCGTCCCTTTTATTCACGGCAGTGATAAGCTTATCCTTAGTGACGGAAACCGCCATAGTATCCGTTAAGATTGTAATATCATATTTCAAAACCCCGGCAATATACCGCAATGCATATTCGGGCCCGGTCAATTCCTCTTTAAAGGTATGCAAACCAAATCCATTGTGAATACACTGGTTTAATATACCTCCCGGCTCCTGCTCACGCTCTATTATAGTGATTTGACCAATTCCATTTTCCTTCGCCGACAGGGCGGCAGATAATCCGGCAGGACCGCCGCCAATAATAACAAGCTCTGTGTGCTGTATCTGTTTCATTATAAAAATCCTCCTTACCAAAATTGGAGCTTCTATTTTCTTCCTGCTATGACCTTTGATTCTCCCCCGCATTTTGTTACTTCTTCTGCCTTCATTCCTAATTCTCCGGCTATTATCTCCATTACCTTAGGTGAGCAGAACCCCGATTGGCATCTGCCCGCTCCTGCCCTGGTTCTGCGCTTGACACCATCTAAGGATCTGGCTCCCAGGGGTCTTCTTATGGCATCTATAATTTCTCCTTCCGAAATCATCTCACACCGGCATACGATGGCTCCGTAAGCAGGATTTTTTTCCATCACCGCCTCCCTCTCCACAGGGGATAGCCGCCGCATGGAAATCATTCCTTTTCTGGCTGCGGTAAAATCAGGATTACCGGATAGGGATAAGTACTCCCTGATCATTTCCGAAACTCTCCTTCCTATTGCCGGAGCGCTTGTAAGTCCCGGGGATTCTATTCCCACACAGTCTATAAAACCGGGTGCATCCGTAACCTCTTCTATGATAAAATCATGCCGTTTTTCGTGGGCACGAAGCCCTGCAAAGCTGGTAATCATTAATCTATTGGGAATATTCTTTACACCGTTACCTGCCATTTTCAAAACGGCCTCTAATCCTTCCTTTGTGGTATTGGTTCCTTCCTTATCCGTTATATCCACAGCTGTTGGTCCCATTAACAGATTTCCATGTACCGTCGGAGTTACCAATACCCCCTTTCCGTATCGGCCCGGCAGCTGAAAAACAGTATGGTGTACATGATTGCCGGCCTTTTTGTCTAACAGGCAATATTCTCCTGCCCTTGGAATAATTGTTATTTTTTCTTTACTGACCATGTTATGGATTTCATCGCCATATACCCCTGCCGCATTGATTAACATTTTTGTCTTACATATTCCCTTATTCGTTTTAATTGTATATCCCTCATGCTCCTGCTCTATGTGCAGTACCTTTGTATTAAATTGAAAAGCAACTCCGTTCGTGTAAGCATTTTCTGCCAATGCTATGGTAAGCTGAAAAGGACACACAATACCTCCTGTGGGTGCATAAAGTGCTGCCAGGGCTTCATCGGAAATATTCGGCTCCATCCGTATTAATTCTTCTCTTCCCAGAATACGAAGGTTCTTTACCCCATTGTTCACTCCCCGTTCATAAAGCTCCGTAAGCTTTTCCAGGCTATCTTTTTCCAGGCATACCACCAGAGAACCGTTTCTTTTAAAGGGAAAATCCAGTTCCTCTGCCAGCTCTCCCATTAATGCATTACCTTCCAGGTTATAACGGGCCATATTGGAGCCCGTTTTTGCATCAAAGCCCGCATGAACAATGGCACTATTGGCTTTTGAAGTTCCACAGCAGACATCCTCCTCTTTTTCTATCACACAGGCCTTTACCCGATAGCGGGATAATTCTCTGGCAACAGCACAGCCGGTCACTCCGGCTCCTACAATAATAACATCATACATAGTAATTCTCCTCTCTCCTTTAAATATTTCACAAAGCCGTGACTGTAAAAGATGCTTCATTCCGTTCTGTCACAGAAACAAAGCGGACAAGTCCGCTCTCAGCTCCCCGAATCCCTCACTCATGAAGGACCTGGCTGCTTTGTGCGCCGAATGCAGCCACGCAGTGGCATCTTCCTTATGCCTTCGTGTGCATCCCCGGAGGGTTTGATTTATAGGAAATCACAGATCTTAGCATTTTACAGCAGCAAGGTCTTCCTACAAATCAAAAAAACAAGCTAAAAGAATGACTTTTCAGTCATGCTTTCACCCTGCTCTTATTCTCTTAGGCTCATTATTTTGTTTTTTTAACTCTTTACAGCAACAATTTCTTTCCTATAAATCAAAAAACAAGCTAACTACAGCTTCCACACTTCCGGATTCGTAGCCGATATTCCGATAGCCCCGGCTGTCAGTGCATTTATAACATCTGATTTATCTGCTATAAGACCTCCGGCAATAACAGGTGTTGCCGTCATTTCCGAAATTTTCTTAATAACCTTGGGCATAATTCCCGGCAATATTTCCACTGCATCCGATTTTACCTGCAGCTGTTGTTTTACTATGTTATCAAAGGAAAGTGAATCAATAACAAAGAAACGAAAAACGGTATACAGATTTAATTCCTTGGCTCTTTTTATTAACGCCTGCTTTGTAGTAATAATCCCATCCGCCTGCGTTTGTCCCGCAATAAAGTCAACGGTAATTTCCCTTGCGCTGAACCCGGATATTAAATCCATATGTACCATAGCAATTTTACCGGCTTTTTTTACTTTTTCCACAATATCCCCTATACTGCAGATATCACCAAACAGAATAAAAACAACCTGCAAATCCAGTTGTAGGCTTTTATCCAAACCATTCATATCCTTAACCGCTGCTATGATAGGATAATTGGTAACAGCTTCATAAAAATTACGGTTCAAGTAAATGTTCTCCAGACTTATTGTGTTATTATAATTTTATGGTAACATTAATAATTCCAACGGTCAATGTATATTATCGGGAAATCACCGGAAAATTTACATTTGCATTTACTTTTCAGCTCCTTTATTATGCAGAAATATTCCCATCACTGTCAGGTATAATTACCACAGGCAAAATCCGTACTCTGATATGCTTTTTTTGACTCTTTCATATCCTTCTGCTGTAAAATTTCCTCCATTAATTTCATGACCTGCCCCTCTTCCAGAGGCTTTCCCCATAAATAACCCTGAATAAAATCACAATTACATTTTCTTAAATGCGTTAACTGCTCTTCCTTTTCCACACCTTCCGCTACGGCCGTCATATTCAGACCATGTGCCAGGGTAACAATGCTTCCCACGATATTTTTATCCATATTTTTAATACAGATACTATCTACAAAAGTTTTATCTATTTTAAGGGTATCCGTGGGCAGCTTATCCAGATATTCAAAAGAAGAATAACCCGTTCCGAAATCATCTAAAGCAATCTTGATTCCCATTTCCTTGATCTGTTTTAAAATGCTTTTTACATAATCCATAGAAGTAATTAATACGGATTCCGTTATCTCAAATTCCAGACATCTGGCATCCACATCAACCTCCCGTACATTTTTTTTAACCATAGAGACAAAGGACGGGTGCATCAGCTGTACCACCGATATATTAACAGACATGATAATGTCCATTCCGAAGGTTTCCTTTATTTTGTTCAGCATCAGACAGGCATTTTTAAAAATCCATTCTCCCATTTTTATTATGTATCCGTTTTTTTCCGCAGCCGGAATAAAATATGCAGGGCATATTACGCCATGCTTTGGCGTATACCATCTTACTAATGCCTCAAACCCCCTTAGCCTTTTATCCTTAGTACTGTATAAGGGCTGATATACGAGAAATAATTCATTATTTTCCATTGATGATAAAAGCCTATCCTCTAAATCAATATTTACTTCAGGAATCTGCTCCTCGTTCTTTTTTTTTATCATATTCCAATATTCCATTAGCTGTTCATTTTGCTTTTCCAATTCATTCTTTGTTAAAACCACTTCCTGGTTCAGCAGATAAAACAATTCCTTCTGCATCTTTATTTCCTGCAGCAATAAATGAATAAAAAGAAAATAGGCAACGCATACGGTAAATATCATACATATGGGATAAAGAAGCGAAGATATCAGATTGATATCATGAGAGAGGCACAGCTTAATCGCTGTCCCCAGACATTCTGCCAGATTTAAGACAATTGCAACCAATAGACCAAGCTTTTTGATGCTTATGATAAGGGCTATAAAAATAATAAACTGTATCTGTAAAAGCAGCATATTCATTATGTCGGCCGTTATGATATGCCTTTGCATGATTTTAATAATGCAAAATAAAAATAATGTGATTAGGATTTCTATCCAGGTATTGGGTTTGTTAATGTAATCTTTCACCTTATAATTGATGTCAAAATTTGAATACTGATTATTATTTTCCATAATTAGCCTCACTTATTTGTCTATAATACAACAATTTGTTGAAAATGTTGCTTTTTTTAAATGATTAAACATCAGATATATCCTGGATTTTTTTGGTATATAATCAATTATATAGACTGTATTATGCCTTATTTTGTATATCTATTTATTGAATTATTTAAATAAAAAGTTTCATTTATGTCCTAATATATGG
>CAMJWQ010000051.1 GCA_946409475.1 uncultured Lachnospiraceae bacterium | reverse complement strand
TCGTCGATCGGCTTCGTCAGATAGAAGTTAACACCGAAACGCATGGCTGTCTGGGCCCATTTAAAGTCGGATACACCGCTTAAAAGTATAAATTTACCTGTGTAACCGTGAGAAGCCGCTTGTTGTATTACTTCAATACCGGACATTTTTGGCATTCTGATATCAAGTAGAACCAAATCAGGATTAAGTGCCAGAATTTTATTTAAGGCTTCTTCTCCATCGGCTGCCGTATCACATATGTAAAAGCCCAGTTGATTCCAATCTATGATATATTTCAGACCGTTTAAAACAATTCTTTCATCGTCAGCGATTAATACATTCATACATCTTCCTCCAGCAAGTTATATAAGGGGATGATAAGTGTAACCAATGTTCCCCAATTTTCTTTGCTTTTTATTTTTAGACCGTATTTTTCCCCATAAAAAAGCTTAATCCGGTTATTAATGTTATAAAGACCGATTCCATGATCGGATTCGGAGGGTGGGGCAGAAAGTCCATCCATCACTCTGCTTAGCCTTTCCTTTGACATACCGGCACCGTTATCGTAGATCTGGGCAATGAGCAAGTCATTTACCGATTTTTGAATCCGTATAATGATATGGCCTTCCCTGCCGGTGGGTTCTATCCCGTGGGAGATGGAATTTTCCACAATGGGCTGTAATAGTAAGGGCAGTATTTGATAGCTTTTTGGGTCAATTGTGTCATCTATATGCAATGTATAGTGAAGTCTTGCTTCAAAACGGAGAAGCTGTATCGACAGGTAGGTAACGATGTAATCGATTTCTTTATCTAATGTGGTGGAGCTTGTTTTCATATTATTCAGAACGTAGCGCATGGATTTTCCTAAAAGCTTAATGGCTGTGGCCACTTCATTATTACCATCTGAAAAGGCTTTCATACGTATGGTTTCCAGGGTATTATATAGGAAATGCGGATTAATCTGGTTAACTAAAAGCTTCAGCTCCATTTCCTGCTGTTGGTTTGAAAAATGTTGTTCTTTTATTTGAGCTTCATATATTTGCCCTTCCGCAGCCTTTATTTTTTTTACCATTGTTTTTAAATCGGTAAAGGCGGCAGATAACTCATCATCTCCTGAAACGGAATCCATGATTTCATAATCATTATTACTAACCCTATGCATGGCTAAGCGTAAGGCTTGAATTCTGGCACTAAAGTAACCGGTGAATAAGATAAATAATAGACCAGGCAGTAAAAGAGAAAAGAGTAAAAGCAGTAGGTAGGATATTCCTGTCCGGTGAATGTAGGGAAGTGCATTCATATCGGCGGAGAGTATGTAGATGAGATCATCCGTACGGTATGGCTGAAAGCTCATTACAGAAGAGATGGAGGCAGTTCCTTCAATCTCCAGCTTGCCTGTATAGCTGTAATAAGGTGCCGAATAGTCCATTTCGGCCGGAAAGGAGCTTCCTTCATAACGGCGTACGGTACTATAAAAAACAGGATCTTCGTTTACCGCAATATAAACATGAGTACCGCTGTCCTTGATTAAGCTTCTAAGATGATTATTGGATATTGTCATAACCAAAATAGCATAGGAACCGGATTCCGGAAGAGGAATATGACAATAATAAGCCAGCTCCCAATAGGAATTTCCAATTTGATTTTCCTGGATACTGCTTTTCCAAAAATTTCCTGATACCGATTCCGCCTTTTTATACCAGTCCTGTGTACGGATTTCCTCATCAATAGGATAGAAAAATTGATTGTCCGATACAGAACGGAGCATATTCGGAGGAGTATAAATCCTGATACCGGAAAGAGACGCATTCGCAGATAAAAGCTGTTCAAGGCGGGTATACCGGGCGCAGGCGTACATTACTTCTTCATCCGTTTTATAATTTTTAGTGAGCAGCTCCCTAAGTGCTTCATCATTGGCTAAAGATTCATAATAATCATATAAAGGTAAAGTAGTTGTCAACAAAATGGAACGTACCCTTATAGCGTCGGATTCCACTAAATATTTATAGCTTTGCAGCATATGCTTGCATGAAAAGAAATATATCACATTTCCTATGATAAAGACGGGTATCAAAATAACGCATATAAATACGATAATTAATTGTTTTCTGACATTTTGTTTTGAAAAAAAGCCTATGTAAAGCTTACCTAAAGTCATAGCAATTACTCCGCATATCTTAATATTTACATGATTTACCTTTTTTTATTATATCGCCTATTTAAGTTTGGAGCAAATATTTCTTTATAGATAATATTCTTTTTAGATAAATGAAAATGCTGTCCAATAAATAAAGTATTTCTATTCGAAAAAGTCAGGTATTCAATAAAGATTAAATCCTTTATAATGCTTATAAAACGGAGAATTAATTTGTAAGCTATATGCTGAATACAGTTTTGGGGCGGAGAGGAAGGTATAAGGTCATAATCTTTATGAAAGTAAAAGCAGGGTAAAATAAGATAACAGGTGGGGTTTTGGATGAAATATTTAAAAATCAGTAAAGAAACAGAAGAAATAGTAAAGCAGATGACATTGGAAGAAAAACTGGGAATGATTCATGGAGGACAGTTATTTCAAACGGAGGGTGTTTCAAGGCTTGGAATCCCACCCTTGAAAATGTCTGACGGACCCATGGGCGTTCGCCGGGAGTTTGAAGCTGCTTTATGGAAAGGGGCAGGCCATACGGATGATTATGTTACCTATCTTCCGTGTAACAGTGCATTAGCGGCAACATGGAACAGAAAGCTTGCTTCGGACATGGGTGAGGTTCTTGGAAAAGAAGCAAGAGGAAGAGGAAAAGATGTCATTCTGGCTCCGGGAATCAATATCAAGCGAACTCCCTTATGCGGCAGGAATTTTGAATACTTTAGTGAAGACCCGTATTTAACAAAAGAGCTGGCCGTTCCTTTCATACAAGGAATACAGAAGTGGGATGTTGCCGCATGTGTGAAGCATTTTGCAGTAAATAACCAGGAGACAGAACGTCTTAGTGTGGATGTAATAGCCGATGATAAGGCTTTGAGGGAGATTTATCTGCCTGCCTTTTATGAAGCGGTAACAAAAGGGAAAAGCCTTACCGTTATGGGAGCCTATAATAAGGTAAAGGGAGAATTCTGCTGCCAAAGCAGGTTCTTATTGGAGGATATTTTAAGGAAAGAATGGGGGTATGACGGCGTCGTTATCTCAGACTGGGGAGCCGTTCATGATACCGGGCTTGCCGCAAATTCCCAGCTTACTATAGAAATGTCCGTAACTTATGATTTTGATCAATATTATATGGCAGAGCCATTAAAAGAAAAAATACGAAATGGAGAGATTGAGGAACAGGTTATTGATGAAAAGGTAATACGCATTCTAACATTAATGACACGGCTTCATATGCTGGACGGAAAAAGAAAAGCCGGTTCTTATAATGCACCATCTCACCGCCAAAAGGCTTTAGAGGTGGCAAGAGAGTCAATTATTTTACTTAAGAATGAGAAGAAGCACCTTCCGATGGATACGGGAGGCCTCAAAGAACTTTTGATAATAGGAGAAAACGCCAATTGTATGCATGCAAACGGGGGAGGAAGTGCGGAAATAAAAGCGTTATATGAAATAACACCTCTTATGGGAATTAAGACCCTATTAGGAGGTAACACGCAGGTAGTATTTGTACCCGGTTACTGCAGGGAGGAAATGAAAGAGGAATCCAGCCTCAACTGGCAGGAAGACAGCTTAAGGAATGACAAGGGGAAGGAGAAGCAGGCAGAAAAAAATACCGCATTACATAACAAAAGGAAAATGCTCAGAGAGGATGCGGTCCGAATGGCTAAGGAATATGAACATGTTATTTTTATCGGCGGATTAAATCATGAGCAGGATACGGAAGGTAATGACAGAAAGGATATGAAGCTTCCTTATGAGCAGGATTTACTGATACGGGAGATATTGAAGGCGAATTCGAATACCATTGTTGTACTGACGGGGGGAAGTCCGGTGGAAATGGGAAGCTGGATTTCTATGGCTCCTTCCGTTCTATGGAGCTGGTATGGAGGAATGGAAGGCGGAACTGCCCTTGCAGAAGCTTTATTCGGAAAGGTAAATCCGTCGGGAAAGCTTCCGGAAACCTTTTATAAAAGACATACGGATTGTTCCGCTCATGCAATGGGAGAATTTCCGGGAGGAAAGACGGTAACCTATAAAGAGGGTGTTTTTGTCGGATACCGGTATAATGACACCTTTGCTGTTTCGCCGGAATTTTGTTTCGGTCATGGCTTGTCTTACACAACATTTTCTTATGATAACGCAAAGGCTGTCAGAGCAAAAGAGCAGACACAGGTATTTTGCACTGTTACCAATACCGGAACGGTAAAAGGAGCCGAGACGGTACAGGTTTATTTGGCACCCTTGCACAGGAAAAAGGAAGAACCGGTGCAGGAATTAAAAGGGTTCGAAAAAGTGGAGCTGGAACCGGGAGAATCCAAAGAAATTTGTATGGTAATCGAAGAGGATTGTAAAGGCAGGGAGATTCGCATCGCGAGTTCTTCGAGGGATATACGAAGTATTATCAAAATTTAATACAGCGCAAAATAAATAACCGGTCGGAATTTTACAAGCCGGATGTACCGGTTATTTATTGAACGATGTACCGGAAAAAAACAAGTTCTTCACCCTAACACTGTGATTTCACCCTTGCAGGTAAGTGAAATCACGCGTGTTAAAATGAAATTGGAAACTGCCAAAGATGGCAGGAATTTTATATCAAGTCATATCATCACGAAGCGCGTCAATAATATTTTCTTTTTTGATCCTGCCGATGGCATACAGCGTTGTAATAAA
This sequence comes from uncultured Lachnospiraceae bacterium, assembly GCA_946409475.1. Taxonomy (GTDB): domain Bacteria; phylum Bacillota; class Clostridia; order Lachnospirales; family Lachnospiraceae; genus CAMJWQ01. Next base: position 8,722 of record CAMJWQ010000051.1, on the reverse strand, counting down.
TACAATAAAAAGCACACCGAACACGCTGATTGCCATACTGCCCCACGGGAACACAAAATCGACATTGTCCGCCCCGCCGATTGTTCCGGCGGCCATGCCCTTATAAATCAGATAGGAAAGGATTCCTGAGAGGGGCAGACCCCAAAGCATCGTCCGTGCTCCATAAAGAGTGCATTCAAAGCGCATCATCTTATTGAAATCCCGGTCGGACATTCCTACGGAACGGAGCATGGCAAATTCCCGTCTGCGCAGCTTGATATTGGTGGAAATCGTGTTGAAGACGTTCGCAACCGCGATTAACGAAATCATGATGATAAAAACAGCCGAGAACAGATTGACAATGAATGCGATATTACGGTTTTGCTCCAGTATCTCATAGACATTGTACAGGTTATAGTCGGCGGTAATACCGGCACCATCAATCATCGTCTGCATCGCAGCCGTAGACTGGCCGGGATTTTCCGACCGGAAGGTCATGCCCAGCTTTGTAGGCTTTACAGTTGCACCCAGTGCGTCAAATTGCGGCTTGACCTCATAAGGGGCTATCGCCATAAGAGAGTATCCGGGCCACTCACCCGGCTGTGTAGGCAACAGATCCGGATAGTCTTTTACAAAGGCTGCACGGATCGTTTTCGTCTGATTCCCGGTCTTGGAGCGGAGCGTAAATTCCATAGGCTGTTCCTGCGTATACCAGCTCCCTGGCAGTATTCCTGCCATGATCATTTTATTGTCCTGCCCGGTGTATTCCTCTGGGGACAGACCGAGGTCTTTAAGCAGGTTCTGATAGACGCTGTCCTCAACAAACTGAATATCCAACTGCACTTCCACCGTTTCACTTGTTCCATCATAACCGATGGGCTCGCCGTATTCATCCAAAAAATGATTCGACAAATCACTTGTACCCAGTACGCAGGAATAGGTCGAAAGCGCCTGATAAGAGCTTTCGGTAACGCCGTCGGCGGTTTTCAGCTCAGCATAAAGCTGAAACAGCTCATTTTCTTCCATATCCCGCGTATAAAAACAGATGTCATAGTCTTCAATTACCACGGATGAATTCTCCGCAAGCTGATTCAGATAGGTTCCGAAGGAGCTTGCCGACACAAATAATACGACGCTTAATGTAAGCGACAGGATAATACTGCGGTAACGCCGCCTGTTTCTCTTAAAGTTTTTTAATGCAAGTATTTCCTCCAAGCCGTAAAGGCGTTTTGCGAGCTTTGAGGTTCTTATGGCTCCCGCTTCCACCTTGATCTCGTTTGTCTGGCGGATACATTCCATTACGGGCATACCGGCAGCCTTCTTTGCCGGAATATAGGCCGAAATCAGAATGGTGATCATACTGATAACCACAGCAGCAATAAGAGCAGGAACAGACACCACCAAAGTGAGCGGGACGTTGTCATACATAGCATTTGCAAAATTCTTTGCCACAAGAGTAAGCAGAAGCTTAATGCTTGGTATCCCGGCCAAAATACCGATGGGAATGCCGATTATACCGATGCAAAGCCCTTCAAAAAGCACAGAACTGCGCAGCTGTTTTTCCGTGGCACCTACCGACATGAGAATTCCAAACTGGTGTGTGCGTTCGTTCAATGATATGTTGAATGAATTATAAATCAGGAATACCGAGCCGAGCATAACCAGGGCAATCAAAATACCGCCAATCGAGTACAGGAGAACGGTAACCAGCTTTTCCTCTGAAAGCCCCATAAAACGCAGCACATCATTGTTCAAAACGTAACTGTACCTGTCTGACAGGCTGTCTGCATAAGAGGAAACCTGATAGGGGTTCTTCAGCGCAATAAATACGCTGAGACTGTCCGCTGCGGCTGTATCCTCTGTTGTGATCAAAGTGTATCCGGGTGCGGCATACTCCTCGATTGCCGGTCGCTGGCAGATGCCGACAACCGTATATGATTTCTCTGTCATGGGTACAAGCGTTTCTTCCCCGGCCTGATAGGAATCGTGCTGGCTGAGCTTCTGCCCGCCCCTCATACGGCTGCCCACCGAGAGGGTGAGCGTGTCGCCCACCGAAATTTTCACGCCGCCGTTTGCCGCAATATGAGCCGGTATCACGACCTCGTTACTATTTTCCGGCAGTCTGCCGGAAAGCAGTTTAATCGGCAGAGTATCGAAGGCTTCCTCATTCCATCCGGTAACAAAAAGATAGGGCTTTTCGGGATTTTGTCCGCCTTCCAGTGTGGCATAGCCGATGTTCTGCAGCGTTACCGCATCTGCCACCCGGCTGTCCTCTGCCTGTTCCTGCACAAAGGAGGAGGCTGCATCCGGGATTTCAATATGCCAATCACCGGATTTGGCAGCGGCACCGTTTATCAAATAGCTTTGCAGGGACACGGAGAAGGCAGCCACTGCCGTGATCATGGCGGCGGATAGAGCCACTCCGATTACCGTAACAATTGTCCGGGTACGGCTCTTTTTTAAGCTTTGCAGGGTGACTTTATTAAAAATATTCATGGCCGCACCCTCTCATCTCTCGCTACTTTGCCGTCTGATATGCCGATAATGCGGTCTGCCTGCAGGGCGATATTTTCGTCATGGGTGACGAGGATCAGGGTCTGCCCATATTTTTGATTGCTTTCCTTCAGCAGCTTGATGATTTCGTGTCCGTTCCGGCTGTCCAGGCTGCCCGTGGGTTCGTCGGCCAGCATGACCGCCGGAGCGTTCATCAAGGCGCGCCCAATAGCGACACGCTGCTGCTGACCACCTGAAAGCTGGTTTGGCAAATGTGTTTTGCGTTCCTGCAGGCCAAGCAGCTCAAGCAAGTCACCAAGCCTCTTCCTGTTGACCTTGCGCTTATCCATCAGGATAGGCAGGGTAATGTTTTCCACCACATTCAGAGTGGGAATAAGGTTATGAAACTGGTAAATCAGTCCGACCTGCCGCCTGCGGAAAATGGCGAGCCTTTCATTGCTCCCCGCATATACATCCTGTCCCTCCAAATACACCTTTCCGCTTGTCGGCATATCCACGCCGCCGATGCTGTGAAGCAAGGTGGATTTGCCCGAGCCGGAGGAACCGATGATTGCGGTAAATTCTCCCTTTTCGATAGTAAGCGAAACATGGTCAAGGGCGGTAACCTGATTTTCACCCTTACCGTAGGCCTTGCATAAATTTTCAATTTTTAAAAACTCCATAATGCGAGTCTCCTTTCTTACATTTTACCCATATAATAGAACCTTAACATTACACCCCGGTGACTTTTAGGTGAGAGATTCGTCACCTTGGGAAGTAAATGGCGGCAAGCGGTGCCGCATTCAATTTAAATAAGCCATATGCGTGGAGCCGGAAACAATATTATACATTTTAGGGAATGAGGAATACAATGGAACAACGGTGAAATGCTGTTCCTGGATTCCCTGCATTTAGCATAACAGATAGCTTGACTATAGGTGCAAAATATTATAAACTTAACTTATTAATATACATATTAAAATAGTTTTAATAAGTGGAGAGAGATAATGGATAAAAGGTATGTTATAGGTTTGGATTTTGGAACATTATCGGGGAGAGCCCTTCTGGTAAGCTGCAAAGACGGAGAAATACTGGCATCAGCGGTGAAAGAGTATTCTCATAGGGTAATTGAGAATTATCTGCCGGATCAGGTAACCAAATTAAAGGGGAATTGGGCACTGCAGAACCCTCAGGATTATCTGGAGGTTATGGAGGAAACGGTTAAGCAGGTGGTTAAGGCAAGCGGTGTCGGTAAGGATAAAATTATAGGAATATCTATTGATTTCACCTCCTGTACCATACTGCCCATAGATAAAAACGGTATTCCTCTTTGCATGAAGGAAGAGTACCGGCACAGGCCCCATGCCTATGTAAAGCTGTGGAAGCATCATGGAGCACAGGGGGATGCGGATATCATTAACCATATATTGGAGGATTATAAAGGGAAGGATAAGTATAGATTTGGGGGTAAGGTGTCCTCTGAGTTATTGGTACCCAAGGTAATGGAGATAATCAGGGAAGATTATGAGGTATATGAGAAAGCCGACCAAATATTGGAAGCGGGTGACTGGCTGACCGGAGTAATCACCGGTTCCCGGAAGAGAAGCGCATCAATGGCCGGTTATAAGGCATGGTGGCTTCCTGAGATCGGATATCCGGAAGGCGGGTTTTATTCAGCCTTGAATGAAAAGCTGGGTAATTTTGTGAAGGATAAGCTGGGAGAAGATATCTGCCCCGTTGGTGAAAGCATCGGAAAGCTATCGGAACAATGGGCCGGTAAATTGGAGCTGGTGCCGGGAACACCTGTCGGGGCAAGCGTCATTGATTCTCATGCAGGGGTACCCGGCAGCGGGATATACCGAAAAGGGCAGATGATGCTTGTTGTGGGAACCTCCAGTGTTATCATTACACTTAGTGATAGACCCTATTCGGGAAAAGGAATTTGCGGAGTGTGCAAGGGAGGAATAATACCCGGCTTCTATGCACTGGAGTCAGGGCTTGCTGCCGTTGGGGATATGCTGCAATGGTTTGTTGAGAAGGGGGTTCCAAAGGAATATTATCTTGCGGCGGCGGAAAATAACGTGTCAGTTCATGAATATATATCAAAATTAGCGGATTCCCTTCGGATTGGAGAGAGCGGGCTGCTTGCTCTTGACTGGTGGAACGGAAATAAAACACCTCACGTTGACGGAGAGCTTTCGGGAATACTGCTGGGAATGACCCTGCAAACAAAACCGGAAGAGATTTACAGAGCAATGATAGAAGGCACGGCTTATGGTACCAGATTAATTGTGGAAACAATGAAAGCCTCCGGTATCCGTGTGGAGGAGATAATTGCAAGCGGGGGAATTGCCAATAAAAACCCGGTATTTATGCAGATATATGCAGATGTTCTGGGTATTCCCATCAAGGTAGCGGCAAGTAACCAAACGGCAGCTTTAGGGGCGGCAATCTATGCGGCAGCCGCGGCAGGTGCCGGCAGAGGAGGCTACGATTCTATAGAGGATGCGGTAAAGGCAATGACAGGGGTCAGGGAAAAAGGCTATGCTCCGGTTCCTGAAAAGCATGCTGCCTATCAAAAAATCTATGAAGAATATTGCAATTTGGTGGAATACTTTGGGAACGAAGGGAATACCGTCCTTAAAAAATTGAATAACTGGAAATCAGGAAAAGGAAATCAGGAAAAGTGAGCGAAAGATAAAAAAGGCAGGATAGATATTCGCAAAGGGAGAATCTTATAGCCGGAAAAAAATACAGGATATAGAAGAGAGGAGTTTTGCATGGCAAAGAACAATATGGAAGTAAAAAAAATGAATCGGAATACAATTTTCCGCTATATACTGAAGCGGGATATTGTCTCCAAACTGGATATTTCCGAAGCCTTGCGTCTCAGTGTGCCGACTGTTGCACAGGGGCTTCAGGATCTGCAGGAAAAGGGGCTGGTAACGGAGGAGGGGACCTTTGATTCAACAGGCGGGAGGAAGGCAAAAGGATATTCCTGTATCAGAAATGCAAAGGCTGCACTGGGAGTGGATATAACGGAAAACCACATAAATATTGTGATGATAGATTTAGCGGAGCAAAATATCATTTCAATAAGAAAAAAATTTAGGATTATTTATGACAATGTCATGTCATACCAGGCTTTGAAAAATGAAATTGAAGAAGTCATCGGTAAGAGCGGAATTGACCGTGACAGAATACTGGGTATGGGTATTTCATTACCGGCAATTATTGACAGGACAGGTAAGGTCATATATGCCTCCTATGAGAGAATGAATATTGATCCTGATTTTTATGATATTGTGAGCCGGCAATTTTCTTTTCCCGTAATTCTGACGAATGATGCGAACAGCGGAGGAAGAGCTGAAGCGGGACTGCTTGAGGAAGTGGATGATGTTATTTATTTTTCATTAAGCCAGACAGTCGGCGGAGCAGTTTTAATAAACAGACAATTGTTTTACGGACAGAACCAGAGAGGCGGGGAATTCGGTCATATGACACTGGTTGTGGACGGCCCCCCCTGCTACTGCGGAAGAAGGGGCTGCGTGGATATCTATTGTTCCTCCGCAATATTGTCCAATGAGACAGAAGGTAATTTGGAGCTGTTTTTTAAGAGAATGGAAGAGGGAGAGGAAAAGTTAAAGAAAATATGGAATACATATCTCGATAATCTGGCAATAGCGGTACATAACCTTTATATGGTATTTGACAGTGATATCATTATAGGAGGCTATGTGGGCATGCATATGGGAAAATATCTGGATGATTTAAAGGAACGTGTTAAAAAAATGGATACGCATATTAATAATACAAATTTTATCAGGGAATCGAAGCTTAAGTACGAAGCGCCTGCCATAGGAGCCGCCTCTATATTTATTGAAGAATACCGAAAACAAATATAGGGATAATATAATGACCCGGTGCATTTTATGAAAAATGCTATCGGGTTATTTTTATGTAATAGGATTAGGGTGGTTAAAATTCTGGCCGGCAGGATTCACATCTTTAGTAAAAATCCACAAATAAATGACCATAAAATTTGCTATAATGATGAATATTTACAGGAGTATTGACAATCTGCTTTGCAGCAACTATAATAAAAATACATTTAAAAATAGATTTAAAAAGTATTGAAATAGGAGGGAAAACGGTTATGAAAGCGATGGTGACAACCGGAATTCAGAAAATGGAAATGAGAGAAATACCAAAACCGGTACCTAAAGAAGGGCAGGTATTGGTGAAAATAGAATATTGCGGTATTTGCGGCTCTGACGTTCATTTTTACAAGGACGGGAGAATCGGGGATCATATTTTGAAGGATGATATTGTACTTGGTCACGAGGTGGCGGGCATCGTTACGGAATTGGGGGAAGGGGTTACACAGCTGAAGGTGGGAGACCGGGTGGCTTTAGAACCGGGGATCGCCTGCGGGAAATGTATTTTCTGCAAAACCGGATATTACAATTTATGTTCTGAAATGGTGTTTTTTGCAGATCCTCCCGTACCGGGAGCTCTGCAGGAATATGCAGCCCATCCCGCGGATTTATGCTTTAAATTACCGGATAACGTTTCCACCATGGAGGGGGCATTAGTGGAGCCTCTGTCCGTTGGCCTTCATGCTGCCGGCATCGGTGACGTTAAGCTTGGACAGAACGTGATTATACTGGGAACAGGCTGTATCGGCCTTGTCACTTTACTGGCCTGTAAGGCAAGAGGCGCGGCACAGATAGCCGTTGTAGATTTATATGATAAACGCCTTACTTTTGCTAAAAGGCTTGGAGCCACCCATGTGATCAATGCCAAAAAATGTAACGTAGTGGAAAAAATAAAAGAAATATTTGACGGACAGGGAGCCGATGTCGTGTTTGAGACAGCCGGATCCATTGTTACCATAGCGCAGACACCGTTCCTGGCAAAAAGGGGAGGAACCGTTGTCCTGGTAGGGCAGGCCTCGGAAAGTGAAGTGTCTTATAATTTTTCTGAGGTCATGATTAAGGAATTAACTGTGAAATCTGTTTTCCGGTACAGAAATTCTTATCCCGTCGCGATTGCGGCATTAAGCACCGGTGCTATTGACGTAAAGCAGATTGTGACGCATGAGTTTGCATTTAAGGATTCCAGGGACGCCTTCGATACGGTGATTAAGGATGCGGAAAATGTGGTAAAGGGTGTTATCAGGTTTTAAACATATATGCTTAGTCTATAAGAAAGGAGTATGAAATGGAAGATAACATCAAAATGGAATTGCGGCATGTGTATAAAACATTTCCCGGTGTCAAGGCCTTAGATGATGTCAGCTTTAAGCTGAAAAAGGGAACGGTGCATGTGATCTGCGGAGAAAACGGTGCCGGAAAGTCAACGTTAATGAAGGTATTATACGGAATATACCAGCAGGACAAGGGAGATATCATTATCGACGGGAAGCCGGCTAAAATCAATTCCCCTATGGATGCCAGAAATTATAAGATTTCCATGATTTTTCAGGAATTGTCTTTTGTGCCTGATATGACACTGGAGGAAAATTTATTTTTAGGCAGGTGGATTAAGAAGAAGCTGGGCATGGACTGGAAGCAGATCCGAAAGGAAACGGTAAAATTATTGGAAAAGGAGGGGCTGCCGTATAAGCCGGATACCTTAATGCGGTCTATGAGTGTTTCGAATATCCAAATGGTTGAGATATTAAAAGCGATATCCTTTAATGCGGAAATATTGATCATGGATGAGCCGACATCTTCCATATCCAATAAGGACGTAGAATTTCTGATTACTAAAATAGAAGAACTGAAGGCCCGGGGAATGAGTGTCATTTACATATCACATAAAATGAATGAAATTTTCAGAATTGCGGATGAAATTACCATTTTAAGAGACGGAAAGACAATCACCACGTTACAAAAAGGAGAAACGGATATTGATGAGGTAATTGAATTAATGGTGGGGCGAAAGCTGGAAAATCAATATCCGAAAGAAAAAGTAACAATAGGCGATGAGGTTTTCAGAGTGGAAAATCTGACCAAGGAAGGTGTTTTTCAGGACATTAATTTTCATGTGAGAAAGGGAGAAATCATTGGCTTTGCCGGCTTGGTCGGTTCGGGAAGAACGGAAACCATGAACACACTATTCGGCCTGGACAGCTATGATACGGGAGAGGTCTATTTAAACGGAAAAAAAGCATGTCCGAAAAATGTCCGTGAAGCCATTGCGGCAGGGATTGCCATGGTGACGGAAGACCGGCGCAGATTTGGGG
>CAMJWQ010000050.1 GCA_946409475.1 uncultured Lachnospiraceae bacterium | reverse complement strand
GCTCCAATGCCTGTATGAAGCGTATAGTTGCGGCTCCCACCGCCGGGGCCTGCGGAGTACTTCCCGCCGTCCTGACCTCCTGCTATGAGGATGATAATTTAAAGGATGACCTTATCCTGAGGGCTTTGTATACGGCAGCAGGTATCGGACAGGTTGTTGCGGCAAGAGCATTTATAGCCGGAGCCGCCGGCGGATGTCAGGCGGAAATAGGTACGGCCTCAGCCATGGCCGCCGGAGCTATGGTATATATAAGAGGAGGAAGAAAAGAGCAGATCGGTGACAGTGCGGCCATGGCGTTAAAAAATCTCCTTGGTCTGGTATGCGATCCGGTAGGAGGACTGGTAGAAATTCCCTGTGTGAAAAGAAACGTAATCGGTGCCGTAAATGCGCTGGCAGCAGCCGATATGGCATTGGCTGGCATTACCAGTGCGATACCTGTGGATCAGGTCATTGATGCCATGCGTTCCGTTGGGGAAGCTATGGATGTCTCTTTAAAGGAGACGGGCAGAGGCGGATTGGCAGCTACATTAAAAGGGGAAGAAATCGTAAGAGAGTTCTTAAAGAACAGTGCAAAAAGCTCTTATTAATTTATATCATATTTTGTATGATAGTATGAGTGAAAATTAAAATACGGAAAAGGATTAACAGAATATGAAGAATGTTATCATTATCGGAGCCGGTCCGGCAGGCTTAACGGCAGCTTATGAACTTTTGTCGGCGGGAGATTATAAGGTCACCATTTTGGAGGAAAGCGATACCATAGGCGGTATATCCCAAACGGTCAATTATAAGGGAAATCGAATGGATTTGGGAGGTCACCGCTTTTTTTCAAAGGACCCTAAAGTAAATGCATGGTGGAGCAGGCTGCTGCCTTTACAGGGAAGTCCTTCACGGGATGACCTACTTTTAGACCGCAAAACGGAGTGTGCCAAAGAAGGTTCCGATCCTGAAACTGAGGACAGGGTCATGCTAAAGAGAAAAAGGGTTTCCAGGATTTTTTATAAGCATAAATTTTTCGATTATCCAATTTCACTAAAAAAAGAAACCATCATTAATATGGGATTTTTGACAACCTGCCGTGCGGGCTGCAGTTATCTGTTTTCCTGTATCTATAAAAGAAAAGAAATTAATCTTGAAAATTTTTACATAAACAGATTCGGTAAGGTATTGTACTCCATGTTCTTTGAAGGATATACGGAAAAGCTTTGGGGAAGGCATCCGAGGGATATTTCAGCCGATTGGGGTGCGCAAAGGGTGAAGGGGCTGTCCATACTGGTCATACTGAAGAACATGTTTCAAAACGCATTTGCCAAAACGGAAAATAAGAACGGCAAAGTGGAAACCTCTTTAATCGAGGAGTTTATTTACCCTAAATTCGGTCCCGGACAGCTTTGGGAAACAGCAGCCGGGGAAATAGAAGCAATGGGAGGAGAAATTTATAAGAACTGCCGTGTGGTAACACTGGATAATGAAAATAATCACATTCATGCCGTAGAGTACGAAAGCAAGGGAAGCCTGCACAGGATGGAGGCAGATATTATTCTATCCTCCATGCCTCTTAAGGATTTAATTGCCGGAATGCGGAATATACCGAAGGAAATACGAACCATAGCCTCAGGGCTTCCTTACCGGGATTTTGTCACGGTAGGTTTATTGGTGGACAAGCTGAATCTGAAAAATGAAACTTCTATGAAAACCGTGCAGAACAGAATACCCGATTGCTGGATTTATGTACAGGATACGGGAGTTAAATTGGGACGTATCCAGATTTTTAACAATTGGTCTCCTTATATGGTAAAGGATTATGAAAATACGGTCTGGATTGGCCTTGAATACTTCTGCAAAGAAAAGGATCCCTTTTGGAGCATGGCGGAAGAAGATTGCATAGATATGGCAATACGGGAGCTTATTACGATGGGTGTCATAGACAGCAAAGAGGCAGTTAAGGATACCCATAGAATACGGGTGAAAAAAGCCTATCCGGCATATTTTGATACGTATCGGGATATTGACCGGTTAATTACCCACCTGAATAGCTATGAAAATTTATTTTGTATCGGAAGAAACGGCCAGCACCGCTATAATAATATGGACCACTCCATGATAACCGCGTTTGAAGCAGTGAAAAATATTACGAATCGGAAAACAGGTAAAGATAATATCTGGAAGGTGAATACGGAGCAGGATTATCACGAGGAAAATTAATGCCCGGAGGAATTTTCTGTTACATGAAAATAAAAGAACAATTATACTATAATAGGTCAGTATAACTGTTCTTTTTGTAATTCTGCCGGTTTATGTATTTATAAGCCAATATTTATTCCCATACAAGGGCTTCCCGGAAAAATGGGAGTAAATGGTCCGACAGCTCATTCTTCGGAATTACGTGTCCTCCCTCAAAGGTGTACAGGATATGCTCAACACCCTCCTCCTCCAAAAGTCCGGATAAATATTTGATTCCTTCAGGAATCCACCTGTAACCGTCACTGGTACCATAGTTTAATCCGATGGCTGTTAATGGGGTATCTAAGGCCAGATAGGCATCCAGTTTTTCCCGCCAGTTACCGAATCCCGATTCCCAGCGCTCCAACAGGGCATTGTCTGTCTGAGAACCGTCTCTAAGGGGAATTGACTCATACGGCGGCGTGGTATTATAGGCAAAGGCCATGGAATATGCCTTTAAAAAACCCCTGTCACCATTCCACGTATCAAGTGCATCTCCTATTTTTCCCGGGGCCAGCACTCCGGGAGATATGGCATAAACCGCTCCGTAAATATCCGGGTGAAGAAATGCCAGATTTAATGCGCCAAAACCTCCCATGGAAAATCCGTAAATACCCCTGGACCGGACATTGGCTATGGTCCTATAGTTAGTATCAACGTAGGAGACCACTTCCTTACAGGTATAATCCTCCCAATTACCCGCTACCGGTGAATTGACGTAAAAAGATCCGCCTCTTGCATTAGCTCCGTCTACGGCAACGATGATCAATTCCCTGGACGGATTTTGAGAAAAGGCTTCATCAAGTTCAGTCTGAACATTTCTGATATAAGCAGCGGCAGAGTCATTAAAACCATGTAAAAAATATACTACCGGATATTTTTTATCGCTTTCATAATAGGTTGGAGGCAGATAGACATATAGATTCTGCTCCGTTCTTTCTTCTATCAGATTATTTGCGATTGCCTCCGAGTCATAAACGACAGCATCTATTGTTCCGGTTTTTAATACGTAATCCTCCTGAATAATTTCTTCCTCATTTATTTCACCGGTTATCCCTTCAGCAGTCTGCTCCTCTGTCGATTGTTCCGCAGCCGCTTCTTTTGCTTCTGCCTGCTGCTCCGTTTCATTACTTTTACATGCTGTAAAGGTTAAGATTATGACTGTTAATAAAAGGACCATTGCACAGAATTTTTTCATAGTATTCATACCCTCCTCTTTTTTGGTTGTAATATTTTGACAAAATATATCTGATATTATATATTAATAATGATAAAATGTTGAACATTTCTTGCTGTTTTTTATCTTATGGAGGTTATTATGAATGTTGCCAGCCGAAAGCTTATAGAAGATGCCGTACTGCTGATTGAAGAAAATGTAAAAACGGATTTGTCCCTGGAGGAGATTGCAGAGCGGTTATGTATCTCAAAATTCCATTTACATAGAATATTCAGAGCTATAACCGGCAGCCCTATTATGGCTTATGTCAGGGGAAGAAAGCTGACCAGAAGCCTGGCGGAGCTGCGGGATAAAAAATTTAAGATCATTGATATAGCCTGTGAATATCATTATGAATACGAGCAAAGCTATGAAAGAGCTTTTAAGCAGCTTTTCGGTCTTACCCCCTCTGCCTACCGTCTCAATAATTGCGAGCTTCCCATTATTCCCAAATTAGACATCAGTCTGCTGAATGATACGGCAAAAGGCATCCTGGTCGCACCCAGATACTGTACGAAGCCCCGGTTCTACCTTGCGGGTATCAAAGCATTAATCAATCATAAGGAAAATTATAATACGGCAACTGCTAACTCACTTGCCCTGGATTTTTATTATAATTACCGTTCTAAATTAGAAAATGTCATTAAGGAATACATATATTATGGATTAGTTACCCACTATGATTTCTATACGGCGGATTATTACATGCCCAGTGTGGAAGTATCCGTTCCATTTGCTTCAGATTCCGTTTTTACCTGCCGGACTATGGAACCTGCCGATTATGCCGTTTTTCGGTATGTCGGACTTCATGCTCCTGAGGAGCTGACCGTGAAATTATTATGCGAAATATATGAGGCAATTGAAACAATATGGTTACCCACAGCCTGTTTCAAGCCTGCAAGACAGTTTCATTTTGAACAAATCAACCTGCACATGTGCCGAAAGGATTATTGTGAAGCAGATATCTATTATCCGGTGGAAAGTTCTTGAATGAGGATGAGCGGATATATGGTTAGAAGACTCCTCTATATGATATTTATTGACAAATAATATTATACGAAATATAATATACAAAAATGAATAATATTATACAGGAGGTCACTTATGATTTATCAAGTAACGGCTCCTTTGCTAGATGCCTGTGTTATGGCTATTGTGGCAGATAAAGATGCCTATGGTTATATTCTGACGCAAAAAATGCAGGAGCTAATTTCCATTTCGGAATCAACCCTGTACCCCGTACTGAGGAGACTGCAAAGAGACGGCATGCTGGTCACATACGATCAGCCCTTCCAGGGAAGAAACCGAAGGTATTATAAGATTACCGACAAAGGAATGGAACAGGTTCTGTTATACAAAAAAGAATGGAAGGCATATAAGGATAGAATTGATCAATTGCTGGGGGGATATGAAGATGAATAAAAAAGAATATTTACAGGAATTAAGCAAAAGACTTTCCAGGCTTCCAAGGGAAGAAATGCTGGAGGCCCTGCAATATTATAATGAATATTTTGATGAAGCCGGTGAAGACAGGGAAGAGGAAGTAATTAAGAAGCTGGGACCTCCTGAAAAGGTGACGTCGCAGATCATTTCCGAGTGCGCCATAAAAAGCATGAATGCACCTGCAAAAAGTGTAAAGCAGGGACTTTCTACCGTATGGATTGTGATTCTTGCCATTTTTGCGGCACCTATAGCAGCACCTGTTGCCATTGCCTTAGCGGCAGTCGTATTTTGTATTGCCATCGCCATTATATTGGTTTTGATCGCTGTTATAGTAACGGCTGCGGCTATTGCCGGAAGCGGTATTTTTTCCTTAGGAGCAGGTATTATAGGTCTGTTTCATTATTTCCCATCGGGGTTAACCATTATGGGTGCCGGTATGGTAATGATTGGCTTAGGAATCTTAATTCTTTATATAAGTATTGCATTAACAAAATATGTTTTAAAATGGCTGGCGTTATTATTTAAAAAAGTAATAAAAAGGGGTAAAAAATATGAAGAATTCAACTAAAATGATATTGGCCGGCAGCTTATGCCTGTTAATTATGGGAAGTATTTTTTTCGTAATCGGTATGCTCCTGGGAGGTACACCTTCCTTCCGGCTTAATAACAGGGGAGTGGAGCTGGATAAATCAAATAAGGTTTTTAGCCTCGAAAAGACGAAAATAGATAAATTCAGTAAGGCTGATCTGGATATTGAGTATGCGGATGTCTCCTTTGTTGAATCAGATGATTATTATATTGAGTATTATTATAATAGTGACAGTGAGCCGGATTATAAGGTTGAAAACGGTAAATTGAGCTTTCGTGACAGTAATAAGGCAGGTGTGGGGGTTTATAATTTTGACATAAGCTTCTTTTCCTATAAAAGCGCCGAAAATAAAGTTGTTGTATATATACCGAAGGCTGCTTATTTTGATGACGTATTGATTAAGGTAGCAAGCGGGGATGTTAACGTGGAAGGTATGAATACGGCAATGTTAACATTAAAAAATTCCTTTGGAGATATTGAAATGGTGCAAATAGCCGCGGACACTGCAAATATAGAGTTGTCTTCCGGTAAACTGACTGTTAACGGCTTGGATTCGAAGGAATATACGATTAAAAATTCCTTTGGTAATGTTTCCTTAGATGGAGTCAATACCAATTCCTTATTTACGGATACCTATGGAGAAATAGAATTATCTTCAGGGAATCTGGAAATCAATAAATTATTTACAGATACCTTAAAGATCGAAAATTCCTATGGGAATATCGCCATGAAGGATATTGATACTAAGGAATTAACCGGTGATTTGTCTTCGGGAGATTTCTTGATCAATAACGGCAGTCTGAAAAATGCCGTTATTGATAGTGAATTTGGGGATATTGAGCTGAATCTAAAAGGAAATGAAAAAGAGTATGCCCTGGACTTAGAAACCAGCTTCGGAGATATCACGCGGAATGATTATCAGGAGGGTGACAGCTATAATAATCATAACGATAGTACGGATGCCATTTCTGTTTCTGCAGGCAGCGGAGATATCGAATTAAATTTTAAACCTTAACCTTACTTTCTTGCATTTATTCCTGTTTATTAATACATAAATTTCGTGGTACAGGAATAGAATGAATAGAAGAAATACAGCCTAGGAGGGGTTTTAATTGGAGCTTGTTAAAAAAAATGTCCATATGCATAGACAAAAAAGCAAAGCCGTATCACAAATCACATTAGAGGATGATTATAATATACCGGATAGCAAACCGGATGTAGGCAGAATCATCTTAGATAAGGGAGAAATTAAAGTTGATGAAGTAAAGCCTTCTGAGGATATGGTTATGATAAAAGGACAATTGGTCTTTAAAGTACTTTATATCAGTGATATGGTTGAAAAAAGTGTACATAGTATTCAAGGCAGTATACCCTTTGAGGAAGTGGTACGGGTAGAAGGCATAGATCCCGGAGACAGCGTTGTTTTACGCTGGGATATTGAGGATTTGACCACAGGCATCATCAATTCCAGAAAGTTAAGCATTCAGACGATACTGACCCTCATGGTATCCGTTGAAGAGCTGTATGATGAAGAAACACCCGTTGAAATTCATAGCGAAGAGCCTATTGAATATTGTAAGGATTCCATGGAGATTGTGGCTATGTCCGTTATGAAGAAGGATATCCTCCGGCTAAAGGAAGAAATAGAAATTCCCAGTAATATGCCTAATATTTTTGATATCATGTGGGATAGCGTTACGGTTAACATTATAGACACGAAACTGATGGATCAGAAAATCACCATTACGGGAGAATTGCATGTCTTTTTCCTTTATGAGGCGGAAGGAGAAGAAAGAAGGCTGCAATGGTTTGAAAAAACAATTCCTTTTACAGAGTCTGTCGATTGCAGCGGCTGTGAAAGCACGATGGTACCGGATATCGAGGTTACGGTTTCCCAGAAGGATCTGGAAATCAAACCGGATTATGACGGAGAGCAGAGAGTGGTAAATGTAGATGCGGTATTGGATTTAAATATTAAATTGTACGAGGAAGAAAAGGTAGAGATGCTGTCAGATGTCTACAGTGTATCAAAGGAAGTGGAGACAGTAACACAGCAGGGCTTATTTCAATCTCTTCTTGTCAGAAACAATTCCAAATGCCGGGTCAATGACCGTATCCGTATTAAAAATTCCCAGGCAAGAATTCTGCAGATCTGTAACAGTGAAGCAAGTGTAAAATTAGATGAAGTGAATATGGTAGAAAACGGAATCTCTGTGGAAGGAATTATCGAGGTACGTATTCTTTATGTGACGGCAGACGATAATATACCCTTTTATTCCGTAAAGGGCAGCCTTCCCTTTAACCAGATGATTGATGTACCGGGAATCGACAGCAGCTGTGTATATTTTGTAAAGCCTTCCGTGGAGCAGATTACAACGGTTATGATAGACAGCGAAGAAGTGGAAGTAAAAGCGTTGGTAGGGTTACAGGTATTTGTTTTAAAGGGCATGGAGAAGAATAAGATTACGGATATCCGGTTATCGGATCTGGATATTCAGAAACTGCAGGAGCTTCCCGGAATGGTTGGATATATCGTCGCACCGGGAGAGACACTGTGGAAAATAGGAAAGAAATATTATGTACCCATAAAGCAGCTTATGGATTTAAATGATTTACCGTCTGCCGAAGTAAAACCGGGAGATAAGTTACTGATAGTAAAATCAATGGATTCTATTTTTTAAAGCAAACGCTGAGTCTTCCCGGCTCAGCGCTTGCATAAGGCTCAGATTGTCCGAAGCTCTGTTTGCGGAAACTATAATTCCTGTGCTACGGTGTGCTCTTCGGACCATTTAGCAAACCTGTCCATAACGGCATCGTAAGTATCTTTACATAAATCGGGCAGATCCCTTCCCCAGGTTCCTGCCGCCTGATCATATCCCTTTTGAAATGCGTTCCGCATTTTTTCCATTGACTCAGGGCTGCCTCCCGCTAATACCTCCGCAAATTTGAAAATCCGGTCGGAGGTCTGTTCCACACCCCAATACCCGCCGGCAGCAATATCCTCCTGCGCCTGTTTCTTTATTTCCGGATCCACGGTAAAATCACCGGAAGCCAGAATGGACCAGATAGCATTCGCGGTATTGAAAACTTTTCCTTGTTTTGTAAACATATCCTTAACTAAATTCATAAGCTGTGTACTTCTTTTTTCCGCATCCTCTTTCAATTGCGATATAATAGCCTGCCTGTCGGCGGTTGTCTGCTCTGCTTTCTTAGCTTCGGCAGATGATTCATAGATAACTCCCGTTTCTGCCTGGGCTTTTGTACTTGTTTTTTTTTCAGTGCTGTTTTTTCCGGAATTTAGATTTGCCGCACCGGCTTCGGAATAAATATGGGTAATTGATGAGATATTCATAAAAACCTCCCTGTACAATTCATGCAACATCCTTGTTTACTGTTTCCATAAATATTTTCTGCTTCTGCTATATATATCGGAATAACGAAAGAATTTATAAACAGAAGTCACAAGTTTCTATTGATTTTTCATAACAATGGTTTATAATTAATACCTAGAAGTGTATACAAAATACAAAGGAGATTATAATGAAGCAGATTAAGCTAAAGGCTATGGCTAAAATTAATCTTGGCCTGGATGTAACCGGAAAGAGAGAAGACGGTTATCATAAGGTCCGTATGGTCATGCAGTCCGTTAATATATTTGACCGCATTACAATCAAAATTGTAAAAACCCCCGGTATTCGTGTATCTACTAATTTACCCTACCTTCCGGTCAATGAAAATAATCTGGTTTATAAAGCAGCTAATCTATTAATGGAAGAATTCCCTTGCGAAAATGGAATTTATATAATGCTGGAAAAGCATATTCCCGTTGCTGCCGGATTAGCGGGAGGCAGCAGTGATGCCGCTGGCGTTTTATATGGCTTGAATAAGCTCTTAAAATTAAGGCTGACGGAAGAGGAACTTATGTTAAGGGGAGAAAAAATAGGAGCAGATGTACCGTTTTGCATAAAAAGGGGCACCGCACTGGCAGAAGGTATAGGGGAAAAGATTACACCCCTCCCGAATCTTCCTAAATGTTATCTGGTAGTCGCAAAACCGGGAATTAATGTTTCCACAAAATTTGTATACGAAAACTTAAAATTAGAGAATATAGAAAATCATCCTGATATTGACGGTATCATAGAAAGCCTGAAAAAAGGCAATATTACGGAGATTGCCGGAAGGATGGAAAATGTACTGGAGACGGTAACGGTTAAGCATTATCCCATTATTGAAGATATTAAAAATCTAATGAAGGAAAAAGGAGCGGTTAATGCTATAATGAGCGGCAGCGGCCCTACGGTTTTTGGTATATTTTTACAGGAAAATACGGCGAAAAAAGCCTATTATCAATTAAAAGACCAATATTTGGCAAAGCAATTATTTATAACGGAAGCATTTCAAAATAAAAGGAGGTAGAGTAATGGATTTTAAGGTTGAGGTTAACGAATACCTTCCCTTAAGGGATGTGGTATTTAATACATTAAGACAAGCTATTTTAACAGGAGAATTAAAACCGGGGGAGCGCCTGATGGAAATACATCTGGCAAACCGCCTGGGTGTAAGCAGAACACCCATAAGAGAAGCGATACGTAAGCTGGAGCTGGAAGGCCTGGTTATCATGGTACCAAGAAAGGGTGCTGAGGTAGCTAAAATCACCGAAAAAAGCATGAGGGATGTATTGGAGGTACGGAAGGCCCTGGAAGAACTGGCGGTATGCCTTGCCTGTAAAAGAATTACCGATGATAAGGTGGAGGAGCTTAGAGAAGCCCTGGAGGACTTTCAAAAGGTGGTGCAGACCAGAAACGTAACAAAAATCACCGAAGCGGATGTGCATTTTCATAATATTATTTTTGAAGTCACCAATAACCAAAGGCTGATTCATATTATTCATAATTTAGGGGAGCAGATGTACCGCTATCGCCTTGAGTACATTAAGGAAGAAAAATACCATGGCAAGATCGTAAAAGAACACGAGGCTATTTTAGAAGCAATACGGAGGAGAGATATTGAAAGTGCGGTAAATAGTGTCTCAATCCATATCAATAATCAGGAAGAAAGCATTCTTCGCTCTATAAAGGAATAAAAAATATAAAATTGGATAAGACTCTGATATAACTATTTGGAGGTAGTATGGAATTATGGTATATCAGAGAATTATTGCTTCCCTTTTATCCGTTATCATTGGATTTACGGGATCATTTATCATTACGAATGAGAAAACGAAAGAAGAGTCCGTACAAAAAGGCATTGCCAGGGAAATCATCCGCTTTCATGTAATAGCAAACAGTGACAGTGAGGAAGACCAGAGTCTGAAGCTACAGGTAAAGGATCATGTTGTTACCTGTTTAAGCGAGCTGTTACAGGGTGCCGAAAGCAAGGAAGAAACCAGAAATATAATAAACACTAATCTGGGAAAAATTGAGGAGCAGGCAGAACAGGTATTAAAAGAAGAAGGACATAGCGAAAAGGTGAAGGCCTATTTAACCACTTGTTACTATCCTGTCAAAAAATATGGGGACTATATTTTCCCCGCCGGAGAATACGAAGCCTTACGGCTGGAGATAGGTAAGGCGGAGGGTAAAAACTGGTGGTGCATTATGTACCCCAATCTGTGCTTTGTTGAAGGTACCTATGCCATAGTGGACGAACAAAAGGCAGAATTACTGAAGGATATTTTAACAGAGGAAGAATTTGATGCCATTAGCTGTATTTCAGAAGGAAAATATAAAATTAAATTTAAAATTTTAGAAACTTTACGGTCATTGGTTGATAAATAAAGCAGATACAGGTACAATATAAAGTAGCGGCGGTTTCAAAAAAGATAGGAAGGCAAGCTGATTAGGTGAAGAATGATGACAAAAGATGTTTTACTATCGATTACAGGACTTCAATTTGACGGCGTTATGGACGGAGAACAACTTGAGGTGATTACACCGGGAGAGTATTATAAGCAGAATAATAAACATTATGTATTATATAACGAAGTATATGAGGCAACTGAGCAAATAACGAAAAACACCATAAAAATTCAAAACAAAATGATAGACTTAATGAAAAAAGGTTTTGTTAATGTACATATGGTTTTTGAAGAAAACAAAAAAAACATGACTTATTATAATACACCCTACGGAAATATTTTGATAGGAATCAATACGAAAAAAATTACAGTTGATGAATCCCGGGATCAGATTGCCGTAAATGTTGATTATGCTTTAGAGGTCAATTATGAATTTTTGGCAGATTGTAAGATTAATATTCACATACGGGGGAAGAATGGGCAGCCGGCTATCCTTCCGGGATAAGCGGATGACATCGGCATCGAAAAGATAAAAGGGGGATACTATGAAAGTAAGAAAAGCGATCATACCGGCAGCAGGACTGGGGACCAGATTTTTACCTGCAACGAAGGCACAGCCAAAAGAAATGCTTGCTATTGTAGATAAGCCGACCATACAATATATCATCGAAGAAGCCGTTGCGGCGGGTATTCATGATATTATTATCGTAACGGGAAGAAATAAAAGATCCATTGAGGATCATTTTGACCGTTCCATTGAGCTTGAGCTGGAACTGGAAAAGTCAAATAAGCAGGAAGTACTGGAGATGGTACGTAATATTTCGGAGATTGCCAATATTCATTATATCAGGCAAAAAGAACCGAGAGGGTTGGGACATGCTATTTTGACAGCAAAGCATTTTATAGGAGATGAACCCTTTGCCGTACTATTGGGTGATGATATAGTGGTATCCAGACAGCCCTGCTTAGGTCAAATGCTGGAGATCTATGACGAATATAAGACCTCCGTTCTGGGAGTGCAGAGAGTTCCGAAAGAAGTAGTCAATAAATATGGAATCGTAGACAGTAAACCTATAGATAATAGAGTTTATAAGGTAAAGAATTTAGTAGAAAAGCCTCCCGTGGATAAAGCGCCTTCCAATGTTGCCATTTTGGGCAGGTATATCATTACACCAACGGTATTTCGATATCTGGAGACTCAGGATGCAGGTACCGGCGGCGAAATCCAGCTGACGGACGCTTTAAAAAGAATGGCGAAAGAAGAAGCTATGTATGCCTATGAATTTAAAGGACATCGCTATGACGTGGGGACCAAATCAGGTTTTATACAGGCAAATATTGAATTCGCTCTGAGAAATGAAGAGTTAAAGACGGAAATGTTTGATTACCTGCAGGCACTTCATGATAATATGGATGAAATGCTGGATTATGAGTAAAATATAGGAAAGAGCAATAGCAGCAGACAGAAAAAAGAACAGATTATAAAAAATCACTAATAAAATCCTCCGCATATGCGGAGGATTTTATTACGGATCATCTTTATACTTTAAACAATTTATTTCTTTGGCAATGCACCGGCCTTTTCCTGCGCCTTTTCAACGGCACGTTTAAAGAAGCCCTTCTTTTTCCTGGGTACCTCGACAGTACCACGCAATCCCTTTACGCTGGTTATGTAGATACCGCTTACGACTGCTTTTACTTCTTTTTTTACCGGTACGTTGTCAAATATTTTTTCGTCACATATTAAGGTCATGATTTTGGGACCTACTTTTGCCTTTACAACGGGAACCTTTGACCCCCTGAGTAGCTTGGGCGTCTGCTCTATTACGACGGCCGGTAATCCGGATTCCTTTAACTTCATTCGTTTTTTATCAATCACCAGCATGGAGATTGTTTGTGCGGCAGCATCAATTTGAGCCTGTTGCTGCTCCTGCTTTTTTTGTGCTTTTCTTCCCAGTATGTATAATACTACCAGTACAATTACAAGGACGGCCAACACAATTAGAGATATGGTTAAGAATAATGACACGATTTACCCTCCTAAGTCATTCCTGTTTTCAGCATAGGAATTTGATTTTAGACAAGTTACATTTTAACATCGATTAGGGTAAAGTGCAAGATACAGGGGACAATAAATAGAAAAGTAATAATATAGAAAATCTCTCATCAAATTGACAGTTTATTAACAGATTGCTTAAAAATAAAGTATATATTATAATGTAACTTATCGGAAGGAAAGCAAGCGCGACCAGA
>CAMJWQ010000049.1 GCA_946409475.1 uncultured Lachnospiraceae bacterium | reverse complement strand
ATATGATAACCCAGCGTTTTGCATTGTTAACCTCGACTCCTGCAAACCTTACAGATAAAAGCAGGATTATGTTCAATACGTATAGGATCCAGTAAAAATTCAGTACATAAGAATAATCGATTAAGGATATTATTACCAGTAATACCGCTCCGACAATCAAACCCAATATCTGTTTACCCTGAACGCTTTCTTTTGCGCTCCCTATTACAAGTATTCCCAAAAATGTAATAAAAAGCAATAAAATGATTAAATTTATTTTATAATTTTTTATCTGATAACGTTTAAACATATTTTTTCCCCAGTTATGTAAACAAATATATAACGTAAACCTATGAAATATTCATTAATTTACCTTACTGTGCTTCAAGTCCTTAATCGGTATATTGGCATATAATGCAGGAACACTGCCGTTTCGGCCCTCGCTTTCCGTCTGGGTGATTTGAATATCCAGCCCTTCCGCATCTATCTCCATATATTTTGATATGACCTGAATGATATCATTTTTTATTAACTCCATAATTTGAGGGGTACAATTGGCTCTGTCCGATATTAATAATAATTTTAAACGATCCTTAGCCACATCACCGGAACTCTTTCTTTTAAAAAAATCCATTATACTCATTCCATTTTCCCCTCCTTAGTTCTTTTTAAACAGTGAAGCCAGCTTGTTCCAAATATTATTATTTTCACCCAGATTCAACAACGGAACCTCTTCTCCCGTTATCCGGTAACAAATATTTAAAAAAGCTTTTCCGGCTAAAGAATCATTTCCGACTAAAGGTTCACCCTGGTTGGTAGAGATCACGATGTTCTCATCATCGGGTACGGCACCGATTAAATTAATGGCCAGTATATCAACCACATCATCAATTGACATCATATCTCCCCGCTTCACCATATCCATACGTAATCTGTTTACGATCAGATCCATGCGCTTTAACTCATTGGCTTCCAATAGGCCAATAATCCTGTCGGCGTCACGTATGGCGGAAACTTCGGGAGTCGTCACTATAATGGCCCTGTCTGCTCCGGCTATGGCATTTTTAAAGCCCTGCTCAATCCCCGCCGGACAGTCTAATATTATGTAATCAAAATCTTCTCTTAATTCCTCAATTAATTTTTTCATCTGCTCCGGACTAACAGATGTCTTATCTCTGGTCTGTGCAGACGGTAACAGATACAAATTCGGATAACGCTTGTCCTTAATTAATGCCTGTTTAATTCTGCAGCTGCCCTCCACAACGTCTACCAGATTATATACGATACGGTTTTCCAGTCCCATAACAACATCAAGATTGCGAAGTCCTATATCCGTATCAATCAATATTACTTTTTTATTCAGCATTGCAAGACCTGTACCTACGTTAGCCGTCGTAGTAGTCTTACCGACACCGCCCTTGCCCGATGTTATAACAATAACTTCACTCATGTAATAATATCCTCCCATTTCCCTTTCATTCTTAAGACTATTTACTGCATATCACTGAACGCTTCTTTTGTTATGGAATCAATGTATATATTTCCCGACTCAACATACGCTATTTTAGGGTCGAATTTCGATTTTTTCCTTTTCACCGGTTTATCTGAGGAACGTGCCATTACATCACCGATCCTTATTTGTGTCGCATACATATCAAGTGCTGCGACAAAGGCTTTATTATTTCCGCTTCCTCCTGCATAGGCCATTCCATACAAAGCCCCCAAAACCACAATGTTCCCCGTAGATATTACGGTAGCTCCCGGATTGACATCACCTAATATAATAATGCTTGATTCCGTTTCTAAAACTTGTCCCGATCTAAGGGTACCTTTGTAATATTGCCCTCCATCTATTTTAACATTTTTTTGAGCTTCATCAAGTGCTTTCTTAAATGTTTCTTCTCTTTCCTTATCCTTGTCAATGACACATAGTATTCTTATAGATGCATTTTCCGTAATCACATCTAATATTTTCTTTTCCTCTTCAATGGTCAGCTCTCTTCCTTCAAAACTGACGGCCATTTTGGCATCCTTAAAAAATTTTGAAGAATCTTTAAATTTCTCCGCTATTTCGGTTAATAATTGTTCAAAAGGAATCATTGGTTCCAGCATAACCATAATACCGTACGGATTACTTTTTATAATTACCGGTTGTTTCATGAATTTCTTCATCCCTTCTTCCATTAATCACCTATTACATCACCATCTGCGCCTACGGCTGTTCCTGTAATAATTTGATCTTTATCTTCCAAATTAAAGTAATACTTAAATACTTCTTTAGATACTTCTGCAGCGTTTGCCGAGGTATAACCGAAAGCTATTCTTGTTGCAATGGCAATTTTAGGATTATCATAGGGGGCAAATCCGACAAATAAAGCATGGTTCCCTCTGTTCTTATTTTCCTGAGCGGTACCTGTCTTTCCGGCAACCTCCATAGTCAAATCATCAAAGGAACTGGAATTATCCACCACACCCTTCATCCCCTGCCAGACCAAGTCCCATATGCTGTCAGGAATATCCATCTGGTTTCTGACGGAAGGTGTAAAATCCGTAATCAAATTGCCGTCCGAATCTTTTACGGAGTCCAACAGACTTAAATTATAGCAGGTGCCTTTATTGGCTATGGTAGTCACATACCTTGCCAGCTGGGTGGTGGTATAGTTATGATTCCCCTGTCCCATTGCCGACCGTATGGAATCATTTTCCGATACCTGCGGAGCATTTTCAACTATTTCCACTCCGGATAAGTCGGTCAATCCAAACATATCGGCATATTTTGTTATTCTGGATATTCCCAAATCACTGTCAAATACCCCGCCCCTAAGGCTTAATTGATATCCCACTTCATTGAAAAAATAATTACAGGAATGAGTAATGGCACCTACCACGTCTAAAGAGCCGTGCCCTCTGGGATATGTCCAGCATTTTACCGTTGGAGTAAATCTGTCGTATTCACCGGTACAGGTAACCCTTGTGGAGCTTGTTATCACACCTTCTTCCAGCCCGGCTATGGCCGACACCATTTTAAAGGTAGAACCCGGTGCCGTCTGCTGCTGGGTTGCATAATCATATAAGGGCAGGGATAAATCATTCAGTAATTGGTTATAATAATTTGAGTCAACATTATTGGCCAGTCTATTATTATCATAACTTGGGTAGGAAACTAATGCAAGTACTTCTCCCGTTTCCACGTCCGTTACCACACAGGAGCCCGAACAGGGATCCAGGGCTAATTGAGCAGGTGTAATTTCAAGATTCTGTATCTTACTTAACATAAAATTATAAGCAGATACGGAACCGGAGGAAAGAGATGCTTTATCATTACCGGTATCCTGCAGCACTCCCTGATCAAATAATAAAAGACAGATTTCTTTTCCGCTGATTTCGTTATCCTTTATCATATACTTATATAGTAATTTGGAAAAAGAGGTATTGTCCTGCAGATATTCAAAGATATATGTCAGCAGCTGATTATAAATTTCAGCAGAATCCGAATATTTGTTTTCCATCTCAAATTTGGAAATATCAATCCAATTTAAGGAGATGGCGTAGGTCAGATATTCTTTTAAGCTGATGTTGCCGTTTTTCCATTCGGTATAAGTCGCATCTGTCGTATCAATTTCATTGTCTAATAAAATACCTGTATTTCTGGAGCTTAACTGGGAAATAATAAAATCCGTATATTCTTTTTCTTCGTCATTTAAATCATGATACTTAACGGGATCATCACTTAATTGTGATTGTAAAAGCCGTAAAATCTCCTCCTGCTTTTCCATATAACGGTTATAAACGGTTTTTTCCGTATCTCCGGCATCCTCCTCCTTAAAATGATTGGTATCTATCACATTATTATTAAATAAAGCATAATACACATCATCTATGGGGATTAAAATGGAGGTTGCGGAATCATTGGGTCCCGGAACATACTCTTTTATATTTTTAATCTTATCTACCAATACACCGGCAATTTTTTGTTCCAAAATATTATATACGGCCTTTTGAAGCTCCTTATCTATTGTTAAATACACATTATTACCGGATACGGGATCGACTTCGTCCGCAACTTCAATCTCCTTGCCGAGGTTATCTACATAAACTAGCTTGGAGCCTTTAATCCCCTGCAGATCCAATTCCATTTTCTGTTCAATACCGGCTTTTCCCACCATATCCGTTAATTCATAGCTCTCATCCTGCAATACCAGTTTATCATATTCTTCCTGTGATATCTTGCCTGTATATCCGATAATATGGGAAAAATATACACTATCCACATATCGTCTGATACTTTCCTCTGCGATATCAACACCTTCCAGCTCATTTTGATTTTCCATTATCGTTGCTACCGTTTTCTCACTGACGTCCGTAGCTACCGTAGTTGCCACATATTTTTGATAGCTGTTTAGGGACATGGCATACCGTATTGTTAATATTTTCAATAATTCATCCGGAGTGAACCCAAGTCCTGCCGAAAAATTTTCCCTTTCCTCCGGATCTTCGAAGCTGCCGATTGCAAATTTGCTTTCCCCGCATAAATAAGCAATGACGTCCGCGGGTGTGGCGTTTTTCTCACTGTATGCCAAATCATCAATCTTGGATCTTCCATATACATCGGCAAGGAAGCGCAGCAGGGAATTACCTGTCACCGTAAACACAAAATTGCCGTTCTCATCCAGTACGATATTAAAATCAGAATTTATGGCATCACCGTTTGATTCAATGATTTGAATCAGCTTATAAACGGTACTGTTGATTTGTTCGTTTTTATATTTGGAGGATTCATAGGTATCGGAAATGGTCACGGAATAAGCCAATTCGTTATAAGCCAGTACTTCCCCGTTGCGGTCATATATTTCACCCCGGGTACTGGGGATGGTGATTTCTTTTTTTATTTTTAATTTAAACATATCCGCATAGCTTTCACCATTTACAATCTGCAATACAAAAATACGATGGATTAAAACGGAAAACAAACAGCACATGATGATAAAAAATACTAAAACACGTGAGCCTATAATCTTTTGTACTATTTCCTTTATATTCTCAAACAAATTTGCTGGCACTCCTTTTTTCTATCTCCTCCAGCTTCTGATTAAGCTTAGAGATAAATCGATAAATCAATATGGTAACCAATACCGTATAAATAGCTTCCGGCAGCATGACATGAATAAAATAATAGGGTAAATCCAACCGGTTTCTTAATAAAAACATGGTGATAAAAATCATCATATTATAAACCAAATCACTGATAGTAATTAATAATATGGGAAGCTTGATATCCTCCGGAAAGAAGAGCTTATGAAAAAATCCGTTCAAATATCCTATGTACATGTAAATCAGGGCATAGAAACCGAACAATTTACCAAAAAAGATATCAATGATCAATCCACAGAAAAAACCAATATACATTCCCTCTTTTTTACCTCGCATGAATCCGAAACAGGATGCAACGATAATCAGTAAATTAGGAGATATATTGGCAAAGGATAATGCCTGAAATAATGTGGTTTGTAATAAATAACAGACAATAATAAGAAAAGTAACCGCTATTTTTCTTTGCATCAGGTAAATTCCTTTCTTAATCTCTAACTACTTCTTATTCAGTATAACCAGAACTTCCTCTAAGTGTTCAAAATCTACCACAGGTGTAATTAACCCCGACTTTGTTAAATTATTGGAATTTACATTAATGTCACTGATATAACCAATTAAAATGCCGGGTAAAAATTTATCACTGATACTGGAAGTAATTACCTTATCACCGCTTTTTACATTATTGTCGGAGTCTATCAATTGGGTAAACTGAATCACCCCATCCTGCATTAATTTTAAATTGCCCTTTACGATACAGTTATCGGAAGTGGACAGAACCGTACTGCTTACATTACTGGTATCGTCAATAATGGAACGAACCGTCGCACTGTTCTCGCTAACGTCCACTACAAGACCTACAAGACCGCTTCCCGCCATAACATTCATATCCACCTCTATGCCATCCTTGGATCCTTTATCTATCAGGAACATATGAAACCAATTTCCCGGTTCCTTTCCGATGATACGGGCCCCTACTGTTTGGTAATCCTTATACTCTTTGTCAAGCCTGTATAATTCCCTAAGCCTTTCCAGCTCATATTTATCCTGCTGCAGACTGCTGTTTTCTATAGTCAGCTGGTCAACCTGTGCCTGTAGTTCTTCATTTTCTTTCATAACTTCCTTTAAGCTTTTTAAATCATCGGTTTTCTCACTGAACCACAGCCCGACCTCATTGATCCCATTCTGTATGGGAATAATTACATAGCCTGTAACGGTTTTAAGACTGTTACCCGTATACGCCGTTGCATAGGTAATGACAATTAAAGCAATACACAGAAAGGTAAGTATGGCTAATATATATTTACTTGGCAAAGAAAGCTTCTTTCTTTTTTTCATAACATCCCTCTAACCTTTACTTGTCATTTCCTGTATGGAATAAGCAACGGACTGATAACCTTCCTCTTCTATAATTTTAGCCAGTCCCCTTACGACACTTTCGGAAGGCGACGATGATACATTAACCTTTAATCCCGTATCATGCTGGATCATATCCTTTAAGTGCCCCGCACTGGCGGAGCCGCCTGTTAAATACAATCCCTTTCTGTAAATATCGGCTGCCAATTCCGGCGGTGTTTTTTCCAAAATCACTTTAATATTGTCAATAATCAAATCGAAATTTTCCTTTAAGCAGTCATGTACCAGGGGAGTCGGTATGGCCCTTTCAACAGGAAGCCCCGTAACGATGTCCCTTCCGTAAACAATTGCTTCCGTAGTATCATCATTTAGCTCGTTTAAGGTGATTTTTAATTTTTCGGCGGTTTTACTGCCGATAATCAGATTATATTCTCTGCGTATCACATTTTTAACAGCATCATCCAGTTTTTGTCCTCCGACCTTTATTAATTTACTTAATACGATTCCTCCTAAAGACAGTATGGAAATTTCCGTAGTATCGAAGCCTATGTTAACAATCAGGGTCCCCTGGGAATTCATAACATCAATATCCAGACCGATTCCGTCAGCAATTGCTTTCTCCACCACCATGATTTTTCTTGCTTTAATATTGGAATCCTTTACCAGGTCATAAAAGGCTCTTTTTTCCACTTCCGTTACATCCGTAGGAACAGCAATATAGAAATCAGAATTTTTATTGGAGCCATTACTCATTTTTTGAATAAAACATTTTATCAATGTCTGCATATTATTAATATCGGCTATAACACCGTTACAAACCGGATAGGAAATCACAATATTGGCAGGTGCCTTTTCATACATATTAAAAGCATTGTCTCCAAACGCAAACAATTTCGTTTTATTTTCTATGGCAATCATATTTTTTTCATTTAAAATTTTATCCTCTGATTTTTTATAAATTTTAATATTTCCGCTCCCCAAATCAATTCCATACGTACTTCCAGCCATCATTATGACTCCTTTCTATTTTAGTAAATCTTTTTCCTTGAAGCTCAAATAGCAATTGTCACCGATAATGATATGATCAAGTAAAGTGATACCTATTAATTCCCCGGCTTCCCTTATCCTTCCGGTTACCTTAATATCTTCCCTGCTTGGTATAGGATCACCGCTGGGATGATTATGAACTAAAATAATAAATACCGCATTTGCCTTTAAAGCATCTATAAAAATTTCTCTCGCCGATATCAATGAAGAATTTACTGTTCCGATGGTTATCAGCTTATCCATGATAAATTTACTCTTTGTATTTAGCATAACCATAATGAGCTGTTCTTTTTCACTATGACGCAAATCTTCCATATAATAATCGGCAACAGTTTTAGGTGAAGTAAAAAGCAAAGCGTTTTTTGCACTTTTTTTGGCTATCCTTTTTGAGAATTCCGTCAAACATAATATCTGAATGGCTTTTACTTTTCCAATTCCTTTTACCCTCATAAGATCCTGCAGGGTTAAATGAAATAAACCCAGAATACTTTTATCATAATCTGATAATAATAATATTTTTCTCGCTAAATCAACAGATGATTCGCCTTTGGATCCATTTTTTAAAATAACAGCCAAAAGCTCAGCATCACTCAGGGCAGCCACTCCATGGTTAATGCATTTTTCGTAAGGTCTTTCTTCCGCAGGTATTTTTTTTAGAATACCCATAGCTTCCATAATTAGTATTCCCCCTAATTCCCATATATCTCTCTCCGGACATAAAGAATTAGATACTGCTACAGC
The DNA here is from genome assembly GCA_946409475.1 of uncultured Lachnospiraceae bacterium. Taxonomy (GTDB): domain Bacteria; phylum Bacillota; class Clostridia; order Lachnospirales; family Lachnospiraceae; genus CAMJWQ01. The sequence continues at coordinate 5,345 of CAMJWQ010000049.1, read as the reverse complement.
AGCCGGTAAATGATAATACCTAACAGGATACCGAAAATGCTCCCGATTGTTATATGTATGGATAAGCCAAAAGTAATGACTAAAATACCCAGATTTATAACCATAGGTGAATCCAGGCCAAAGCTTTGTCCGTAATTAAGCCAGCTGAATCCTGAAATATTCTGAACCAGCATTCCGATAAATCCACCCAATACAATTCCGGCAAGTATTAAAAGCCCACAAGTCCAAGAATTTTTTCCTGCAGTACCTTTCATATGCAACCTCCATTTTGTAAACCGTCTTTACTTTTACTAATTGTTAATTTTTTATGTTAACTATATGCAACAGCAAATCTTTAATTATTCTACCATATTTTATGATGACTGTATACAATTTTTCGTTACTATTGAGCCATGCGGCAAAAAACATACGAAAACTACAGTCAAGGTAATGACAGATGCCGTCAGACCTTGAGAATGCCGCCGTCTGCCAAATTCTGCATGGACTTAAGAATCCCCAGCTTTGCATGGGTATAAGTCAGCCCTCCCTGAAAAAAAACGGCAAAGGGAGGCTTAATGGGGCCGTCCGCACTGAGTTCAATAGAAGACCCCTGTACAAAAGCACCTGCAGCCATAATCACATCACTGTCATATCCGGGCATGGCCCAGGGTTCCGGCACTACATAACTGTCAACGGCCGCCGCCGCCTGTATCCCCCTGCAGAAGGCAATCATCCCTTCCCTGGTTCCCAATTCCACCGCCTGTATAATATCATGCCGGCTTTCCCTGTTATCGGGCACTACCTTAAAGCCGGCAGCTTTGTATAATTGTGCCGCAAGAACAGCTCCCTTCAAGGCACCTGCCACCACATGGGGTGCCAGGAACAAGCCCTGGTAAAAGGATTGCAGAATTCCCAGATTAGCCCCCACTTCTTTTCCAAGGCCGGGAGAGGTTAAACGGTAAGCCGCATTTTCTATACAGCTTTTTTTTCCGACCAGATAGCCGCCAATAGGTGCCAGCCCGCCTCCCGGATTTTTAATTAAGGAGCCTGCCATTAAATCCGCACCCACCTCAAGCGGTTCCTTTTCTTCCACAAATTCTCCGTAGCAATTATCTACCATACAGATTACTTCCGGTTTTACCGACTTAATGAAGGCAATTAATTCCCCTATTTTAGCTATGGATAAGCTCGGTCTGGTTTGATAGCCTTTCGAACGCTGAATGGTTACCAGTTTCGTTTTATCATGAATCGACTTCTTAATTTTTTCATAATCGAAGGAACCGTCCGGCAGCAAATCTACCTGTTTATAGGTAATACCGTATTCTGCCAGAGATCCCGTTGAAGGCCGGATCCCGATTACTTCCTCCAGGGTATCATAGGGCTTTCCGACAGGAGACAGTAATTCATCACCGGGTCTGAGGTTAGAGGATAACGCCAATGCCAGGGCATGGGTTCCGCAGGTGATTTGCGGCCGCACCAAGGCATCTTCACCGCAAAACAGGGTCGTATATACCTTTTCCAGTGTTTTCCTTCCCAGGTCATTATATCCGTAACCGCTTGTAGCCTGAAAGCACTCCGCATTGACTTTATTTACCTGCATGGCATGTATCACCTTTAATTGGTTATATTCCGCCGTTTTATCAAATTGGGAGAACCTCTCTTCCAGCTCCGCCTCTGCCCTTTCGCCTAACTGATAAATTTTTTCACCGATTCCCAGCTGTTTATAAATTTCCTTATATAATGCCGCTTTATTATCTGTCATAATTATCCTTCTTTTCCTTATTTCCCATATGCCGGCCGCCTGGCATCCCGGCTAATTTTCTCAAATTGCTCCCCGCCTTAGCCGCCTTGAAATTCCCGGACAATACCACCGCATTGCCGGCGGAATTTTGCTCTGCACCGGCACGGATTTTATATCGTTATATCTCCGATTCGGTTCATGATCTCTGCAAGTATTTTTTCATTATCGTAATCAAAATCCTTTTTATTTAGCCAGATTACATCCTTCTCCCTGCGAAACCAGGTCAGCTGTCTTTTGGCAAAATGCCTGGTATCCCGTTTCATAAGGGTAACGGCTTCCTCCAGCGTGATTTCATGATTTAAAAAGCTTAACAGTTCTTTATAGCCTAATCCCTGCATGGAAGCCATCTGCCTGTGATATCCTTTCCCGGCAAGCTGCTTAACCTCCTCCAACAGGCCCTGCTCCATCATCTTATCCACCCGAAGGTCGATACGATGATATAAATTTTCCCTGTCATCCGTCAGAACGAAATAAAAATATTCATAGGGTGACTCTCTGTTCTTTTGCTCTTCATTATGCTCTGAGATTTTCTTCCCTGTCAGCTTATAGAACTCTAAAGCCCGTATCACTCTTTTCACATTATTGGAATGAATCATATAAAAGGATTCCCTGTCCACTTCCTTTAATAAGGAATGTAAATAATCCTGACCTCTCGTTTCCGCAAGAGTTTGCAGTTCTTTTCTGTAATCCCTGTCTTCTTTTGTTTCTAAAAAATCAATATCACGTAATATCGCCTGTATATAAAAGCCCGTTCCACCTACTATAATGGGTATTTTATCTTTGTCATAAATTTCCTGTATATACTTTTTTGCATATTCTTTAAATATAGCTACATTAAATTCTTCATCCGGTTCCCATTCATCAATCAGATAATGCGGAATCCCTTCCATTTCCTCCCTGGAAATCTTAGCCGATCCGATATCCATGTATTTATAAACCTGCATGGAATCTGCCGAAATAATTTCTCCGCCTATTTTCTTTGCAAGGGATATGGAAAGCTCCGTCTTACCAGCTGCAGTAGGACCGGTCAGAATGATTAACGGCTTTAACATCTTTATCACCTATAATATTCTCTTAAATTTCTTTTCCATCTCATTTTTGGTCATGGATACGATAGTCGGTCTGCCATGGGGACAATGATAGGGATTATGTAAGGACAAAAGCTTATCGAAGAGCTCCCGTATTTCCTGTTCGGACAAAACCTGATTGCCCTTAACGGCAGCTTTGCAAGACATAGAGGCTATTTTTTCCGTAATACTTTGGGGATTGTCCCCCACCTTCACCGAAGCCAATTCATCCAGAATTTCCTGAAACAGCCGCTCCCCATCCAGATTCAGTATGTTGGAGGGAATGGCTCTTACCGAATACTCTCTTCCTCCGAAATGCTCTATTTCAAAGCCCAGCTCTTTAAAATAAGAATCATATTGAAGGAAAAGCTCTTCCTCCTCTATGGTTAGGGAAAGCATGAAGGGAGGGGATAAATACTGGCTGACTATTTCTTTATTTCTAAAATCTTCTATGAGGCCTTCATAAATCACTTTTTCATGGGCCGCATGCTGGTCCATAAAATACAGTGTTTCCTTCCATTCAATCAGCCAGTAAGTTTTAAAGACCTGACCTATGACTGTGATTTCATTTTTTCTGTCTTTTTGTAAAAACTTATCTTCAAATAAATGCAGCTGCTCATTTACTGCAGAACTATCCTCTGTTTCATCCGTTTCCTTTTTTTTATCAGGACCTGCGTTCTGCTCCGTCAGAAAATCCTGCGTGTTATCGTTACCGTAAGCCGCGGTCTTATGATGTTCCTCCCATGGAACCGCATCGGCGGACTGCCCATAAACAGAATCTTCTTTTAAAATATTACTGCCGGTAAGATTTACCTGTTTACGCTTTTCTTCAAAAGGCTCCGGGTAAATGACATTTTTATCCGCCATCCCGGATTTATGATTTTTTTCTTTGTTCTGCCATTCTACAGAAGGTATCAGCTCTTTATGGGACAGTGCCTCTTTTATTGAGGTATAGACAGCATGATACATTTTTTCCGGCTCGGAAAAACGTACCTCCATTTTCGTGGGATGTACATTTATATCCAGGCCGCTTCCCTCCATTTGAATAAAAAGACAGGTAAAGGGATATTTGTGCTGCATCAGATATTCCTTATAGGCTTCTTCTATACTTTTGGTTATGACCTTATTTTTTGTATATCTTCCGTTAATAAAGTAATTTTCAAAATTTCTGTTTGAACGGCAGATATCAGGCTTTCCGATATAGCCGCTGATCCGGATGCCCTCCTGTTCCCCATCTATTTTCAATAACCGGTTAGCGATATCCCTTCCATAAATATGGTAAATAATTTCTTTACTATTATCATTTCCTGATGTAAATAATTTAGTCTGATTATTATTGATAAATTTAAAGGATATCCCCGGATTGGATAAGGACAGCCTTTCTACAAGAGAGGCAATATAAGAGCCTTCCGTCGGCTCCGTCTTTAAAAATTTCTTTCTCACGGGAGTGTTGTAAAAAATACTTCTGGCTATAAAGGTGGAGCCGTTAGGGGCACCTACTTCCTCAAAATCTGTTTCCCTGCCGCCTTCTGTCACAAACCGGATTCCTTCTAAGGCATCCGGTACCTTTGTTATTAATTCCATTTTGGATATGGAGGCAATACTGGCCAAAGCCTCTCCCCTGAAGCCAAGGCTATGAATGGAGTATAAATCCTCCACGGATTTGATTTTACTGGTGGCGTGCCGGAGAAATGCAGCCCGGACTTCTTCCTTCGGTATGCCTTGTCCGTTATCCGTCACACGAATAAAATCCACTCCGCCGTTTTTTATTTCTACGGTAATAGCGGAGGCCTTCGCATCGATTGCATTTTCCACCAGTTCCTTCACGATGGAATAAGGTCTTTCAATGACTTCTCCGGCAGCTATTTTATCAATTGTATTATGATCTAAAACCTGTATGAGCTTCATATTATCACCATCTGTTTTTTAATTTATTTTGCAGCTGATAAAGTTTATTCAATGCATCTATAGGCGTCAATTTTGTAATTTCCAATTCCTTTATTTCATTCAGGATATCGTCATCCTTTACCGTATCAAACAGAGAGATCTGTGCCAGATCCACCTCATCGGGCTTACGGGTATTATTCTGGGAACTGCTCTTGCCGTTAGCAGCAATTGATTTCACTCTGGAGAGGATATCGTTATCCGTTAATTCATTTACCAGCTCCTTTGCCCTTTCGATAACAGGCTCGGGAACTCCTGCCAATTTAGCCACCTGTATTCCGTAGCTTTTATCCGCACCGCCTCTTATGATTTTTCGCAGAAATACGATATCGTCACCCTGTTCCTTTACCGCAATACAATAATTTTTAACACCGGATAATTTGCCCTCCAATTCCGTCAGTTCATGATAATGAGTGGCAAATAGGGTTTTCGCACCGATTTGCTTGGTGTTGCTGATATATTCTATTACCGCCCAGGCAATACTCAGCCCGTCAAAGGTGCTGGTTCCCCTGCCGATTTCATCCAGTATCAAAAGGCTTTTTTTGGTTGCATTT
>CAMJWQ010000048.1 GCA_946409475.1 uncultured Lachnospiraceae bacterium | reverse complement strand
GAAAGCAACAGTACCGGAAACTACTAGTGAATCGGGAGCAGAAGCAGGAGAGGTAGATATTGCATCACTTGCAGGAACTGAAATCAGCGTATATACACATGGTGGAAACCGTGTACTTGGAGAAGAGAAAAAAGATGAAAATGGGAATACCTACCGTGACGAGTCATCCGCTTATTTAACACAATTGGCAGAAAATTTTACAGAAGAAACAGGTATTAAAGTTAATTTAAATGTAATTACAAATGAAGATGAATTAAGACCATTATTCCAGGTAGAAGATGATAGTGTGGATGTATTCACAGCTCCGAACTGGAGCATTGCTGAATGGGCACAATATTCAGAACCCTATTATACAGTTGAAGAAGGTGTAGAACAATATGGTGACTATGCAAAAGCAATGCCAAATGATGGAGAATATATATACAGTGTTATGCCAGGCAGAGCGTACAATCAGGCAGTTGTTTACAATGAAGAAGTATTAAAAGCAGCAGGCTATGATGAAGTTCCTGCTACATTAGATGAATTCAATGAAATGTGCCGGAAGCTCAAAGATATGGGTGTGACGCCTATTTCCATGCATAGAGTAGAAAACTGGCCAATGGCAACTGTTCAGGATTTTGCCGCTTATGTAGCAGCAGATGCTAATATTTTTGCAGAAACACTAAAAATTGAGAATCCGTTCAGTCCGGAACAGCCATTTGGTAAGACAATCAAAATGTATACACAATGGAAAGCAGACGGATTCTTTGAACAGGAAGTCTATACTGATTTTGGTGTAGCTATGGACAGCGTGGCTTATGGTAAAGCAGCTATGATGTTATTTGGTTCATGGGTTGTTCCACAGATCCAGGGACGTGTTCCGGAAGGAAAAGATCCTTCTATTATTAAATTTGCTCCGGCTCCTGATTTTGGCGCGGGAAGATTTATCTTAACAGCTCCGGCCGATAACTGGGCTATCTGCAAATTTTCAAAAAATAAAGATGCTGCAAGAGCATTCATTGAATATATTTCAGAAGATGCGCAGTTTATTGCAGACAGCGGATATATTGCAAATAAAAAAGGTGTAGAACCGATAGTTCCTGAATTATACAAAATTGCTGATGATATGGTAGAAGCAGGAACATGTACAGCCCTGATGCAGCCGGCAACAGATGATAATACACTTGCTAACCAGGATGTATTGACAGAAGCAGGCTTGTGGGCAGATTACAAATATGTAGGATTATTATTTGATGCTCTTGATGCTACAAAACCAGATGACTGGACAGCGTATGACAAACAAGTGGAAACACAGAATAAAGCCTATGCTGAATACAAGGAAGAACTGGGATTGGAATGGGTAGACTAATTTTTTGAATTGTCAATGGTTGAACTGCAAACAAAAGTGCCTCTTCTTCAGAGGGGGCACTTATGATTGCAGGAGAGGAGCAGTTATGAAAAAAACAAAAAGCAGCAAAATTATTATTGTTGCGTTTTTATTATTACCGGTTATTCATTTATTAGTATTCTCCTATATTCCTATTCTTTGTAACGTATATTTAAGTTTTACTGATTTTAAAGGAACGGGCACACCAAAATGGATCGGACTGAAGAATTATAAGAGACTTGTGACGGATCCACAATACATCATGGTCTTCAAAAATTGTCTCTGGTATATGTTGGTAGCAATACCGCAGTTAATATTGGCATTTGTATTAGCTGTTTTTGTAAACGGGAAATTCCGTGGCTTGAATTTCTTTAAAGGAGTATTGATCATTCCGTATTTATTAAATGGTGTAATTGTATCTACTATTTTCATTATCTTCTTTAATAATTCAGGTACGTTAAATTTAATATTAGAAACCATTGGGCTTGGTGCGTTAAAACAGCAATGGTTACAAAACTTAAAACTTGTGAATCCGGCAATCGCTTCGATTAGTATCTGGAGATATTATGGGATGAACTTTATTATGTTCTTTGGTGGTTTACAGACAATCCCTTCTGAATTATTTGAAGCGGCAGCGGTTGACGGAGCTACAAAGTGGCAGGAAATCAAGTACATATCCATTCCGGCAATCCGGAACGTATTATTTATTAATATACTACTCAGTATATCAGGATCCATTCAGGTATTTGAGATTCCTTATATTATGATGAATGGTTCTAATGGAACCACGACACCGGTCATTCAGATTCAACAAAGCGCATTCGCAGATAACCGTGTTGGTTTTGCGGCAGCACTTTCCATTATGGTATTTGTAATTGTTGTTATCGCAGTAGGATTACAAAGTTTCTTTAATAAGAGAGGAGAGGATTAACGATGATAAGAGAATCTAAAATGTATAAAATGTTACGTTATATCTTCTTAATTGGAGCATGTATCTTTGCTGTAGGTCCTATTATTCCATTGTTGTTTATGGCATTCAAGACAGGTGCTGAATATTCGGCAACAGGCGTTTTGACACCACCTAAGAATTGGTTGAATATGTATAATTTTGCATATGCGATCCGTGTGGGTAAATTAGGTCAGGCACTTATTAATACGGCAATCATACTTACAATATCATTAGGCATTCAGATCATATTTACGACAATGGTATCGTATGTATTGCATCGGTTTGAATTCTTCGGTAAAAAGATTATCATGACATTATTTACATTGACCATGTTTATTCCGGTTGTTACGACACAAACAGTAGTATTCCAGATTATGTATAAGTTAAAGCTCGTGAATAAAATGCCAAGTGTCATCCTTTTATATTCAGGTGTTGGTATCGTTGGAATCTATATCATGTTTAACTTACTGGCTTCTATTGGAAAGGAGTTAGACGAGGCGGCGCTCATTGATGGCGCAAATTATTTCACGATTTACCGTGTTATTATCTTGCCTTTATTAAAGCCGGCGTGTACAACATTGCTGATTTTAAATGGTATTGGATATTACAACGATTTCTATATTCCGAATCTTTATTTGAGAAAAAATGTACAGACTTTTACGGTTGCGCTCTATCAATTCTTTGGTAATATGGCGACCCCGTTTGAAATCGTTGCAGCAGCAATTTTACTGGGTATCATACCGATTGGTATTGCATATCTCTGCTTACAGAAATATATCTTCTACGGATTGGCGGGAGCTATCAAATCATGACAAGAGAGTCACTCTTTTATAAGATTATATCAGCAATCCATATTGTCCTATTTACCAGTATGCTTGTTTTTGGAATGATATTCTTATCAGGTAATTTATTTGCTATGCCTGTATTGGGAACTGCATTTATGCTTGGTAAAGATGCAATCTATAAAAAATTGGATATTAATGACAGTGTTGTAAAAACTTATTTTAAATATCTGAAAAAGGCACTTAAACTCATGCGTTTCTGTCCGATTAATGTTATTTTATTGCTGAATATTGCCGGTATGCTTATGGCAGCAAAGGCAGAACTGTTTATGTATTCGGTTGTATGCCTGGCGTTGATTTCTTTCCTGCTGGTTTTTATGTTATATATCGCAGGATATTATACATTTGTTAATGAAAAAGTAAGTCTCATGGAAGTGATGCTTTGTATGTTACTGAAACCGCAATACCTGGTGCCGGTTTTTGCAATTATGGTATTGTGTACTTTTTTTGCTTCAACAGCATGGGGCATTGTATTGTTTTTTACCGGAACATTTTTCTTATTTGCACTGGAAGTTCTTGTTTTCGTACAGACACTCTATTACAAAAAAATGATGGGGAAACTGGAAGAAGACGATGAATTTTATTATATGATCAATCGTACGGAAAGAACAAATAGAAAAGAAAAATAGAAAAGTATGGAAGGAGGAAGACATTATGATGGTAAATGAAGTGAGAACACATCTGTTGGATGTCATTATTCCATTTTGGAAAAAGTTACGTGATGATAAATATGGTGGATATTACGGGTGGCTTGATTATGATCTGCAATTGGATAAAAAAGCAGTAAAAGGCTGTATCTTAAACAGCAGAATTACATGGTTCTTTTCCAATGCCTGTCTTTTGTTAAAAGACGAAAGCCTGTTGAATGAGGCTGAACATGGTTTCACATTCATGAAAGAATATTGTATGGATAAAGAAAAGGGGGGGATTTACTGGTCTGTCAATTACGACGGAACTCCGGCGGATACCATCAAACATACATATAATCAGGCATTCTGCATCTATGCATTAGCGTCTTACTATGATGCTTCCGGGAATAAAGATAAAGAAGCTTTGGAAATGGCATATGATCTGTTCCATATCATAGAGGAAAAGTGTACGAATGGGATTGGTTATTTGGAAGCATTCGATAGGGAATTCAATGTCATTAATAATGACAAATTATCGGAAAATGGTGTGACAGCCAATAAGACCATGAATACTCTTTTGCATATTTTTGAGGCCTATACGGAATTGTATCGTGTCAGCAGGGATGGAAGGGTCAAGGAGAGGCTGAAACGGATTTTGGATCTGTTTGCAGATAAAGTATATAATCCCAAGCTGCATAGATTAGAGGTATTTTTTGATCGTAATATGCATTCAATCATTGACCTTCATTCCTACGGACATGATATTGAGGCAGCCTGGCTTTTGGATAGAGGCGTTGAAATTCTGGCAGATAAATTTTATGAGGAAAAAATATATCCCATAACGGCAGAGCTTACAGCGCAAATTTATAAAACGGCCTTCAATGGGCATTCCATGGATAATGAATGTGAAAGAGGCGCTGTTAATACCTCCCGTATCTGGTGGGTGCAGGCGGAAGCAGTGGTTGGATTTTTAAATGGTTATCAAAGGGATCCCTCTAAAACGGAATACCGGAAGGCAGCATGGAACCAATGGCAGTATATTAAAAATTATCTGATTGACAAACGAGAAGGCGGAGAATGGTTTTGGGAGGTTGATCAAAATAATATTCCCGTTAGTAAAAAGCCAATTGTGGAGCCTTGGAAATGTCCTTACCATAATGGGCGGATGTGTCTCGAGATAATAAGAAGGAGCATATATGTGGAAGAGCAGGTATGAAGAATTGTTAGAGGATTATCATAAGCTGATTTCCAGAAAAAATGAAAAAACGGTCTTTTATAATGGCATCTACGAACGTTACAAATACCCGGTTCTGACAAGGGAGCATATACCCTTATTTTGGAGATATGATTTGAATCCCCGTACAAATCCGTACTTTATGGAAAGACTGGGCGTAAATTCCGTCATGAATGCAGGAGCCATAGATTTAAACGGAAAATATTATTTAGTGGCGCGAATAGAAGGTAATGACAGAAAGTCCTTTTTTGGAGTGGCGGAGAGTGACAGCGGTATAGAGGGATTCCGATTTTGGGATTATCCTGTTTTACTGGAAGATACCTGTCCGGAAGAAACAAATGTCTATGATATGCGTCTTACGAAGCATGAGGACGGCTGCATCTATGGCGTATTCTGCTCGGAGAGCAAAGACAATTCCGTAAATGACTTATCAGCCGCCGTAGCGTCGGCGGGAATAGTCAGGACAAAAGATCTGAAAAGATGGGAAAGGCTTGCTAATCTGGTCACCTTACACTCTCCCCAGCAAAGAAATGTAGTACTCCATCCTGAATTTGTTCATGGGAAGTATGCATTCTACACCAGACCGATGGATGGATTTATTGATACAGGCTCAGGCGGCGGTATTGGTTTCGGTTTATGTGAATCAATCGAGCACGCAGTGATAAAGGAAGAAGTCATAACAAGCAAACGGAAATATCATACCATTACGGAATCCAAAAACGGAGCCGGAGCAGTTCCGATCAAAACAGAAAAGGGATGGATCCATCTGGCTCACGGAGTACGAAATACGGCAGCAGGCCTCAGATATGTTATTTATGCATTTGCGACAGCCTTAGATGACCCGGCAAAGGTTATTGCGGAACCATCGGGATATCTGATCGGGCCCATGGGAAGCGAACGCATAGGGGATGTGTCCAATGTCCTGTTTACAAACGGTGCCATAACTAAAAATAATGGGGATGTGTATATTTACTATGCCTCCAGTGATACCCGGCTGCATGTAGCCACCACAACGACAGATAAGCTTATGGATTATGTTTTTCATACACCTTCGGATCCCTTAAGGTCTGTGTCATGTGTTGCGCAGAGATGTGAATTAATAAAAAATAATTTAAAAATCATACAATCATTAAAATAATAGAAAGGCTAAAAAGTAAAGGTGAAATTATGAACAGTATAAGGATGATTAGCCCGGTTGTAAAAAACGTACCCTGGCAGGAAAAACCAGGTAAGCTGGCAGGAGCACCTGTATGGAGATATACGGAAAATCCCATAATAGGAAGAAACCCGGTGGATGGTGTGGCGAGAATTTTTAATAGTGCGGTAATTCCGTATCATGATGCATTTATTGGTGTTTTTCGCGGGGAACAGATAAATGGTGTGCCTTATATTTATATGGGCAGCAGTATAGATGGCATCCACTGGAATTTCGACAATAAAAGGATACCTTTTACAGATGAAAAAGGAAATTCATTTATGCCTAAGTATGCCTATGATCCCCGGCTGGTGAAAGTGGAAGATACCTATTATATTATCTGGTGCCAGGATTTCTACGGTGCGTCAATAGGAATAGCCAAGACGAAAGATTTCAAGAAGTTTATAAGACTTGAAAATCCGTTTATTCCCTACAATAGAAATGCGGTATTGTTTCCTAAAAAAATTAACGGGAATTATGTAATGCTGAGCCGCCCCAGTGACAGCGGGCATACTCCCTTTGGAGACATATTCTTAAGTGAGAGTCCCGATCTTATTTTTTGGGGAAGGCACAGACACATAATGGGAAATAGCACAAAATGGTGGGAATCTGTTAAAATCGGGGGAGGTGCTGCTCCTATTGAAACTTCTGAAGGATGGCTTTTGTTCTATCATGGCGTTAGCGGAACATGTAATGGTTTTGTATACAGTATAGGCGGAGCGGTTCTGGATATTGATAATCCTTCCAAAGTGAAATACCGGTGTGAAAATTTCCTGCTGACTCCGGAAGAATGGTATGAGGAAAGAGGATTTGTTCCTAATGTATGCTTTCCCTGTGCAACGATTCATGATTCGGAAAGCGGCAGGATAGCCATTTATTATGGAGCGGCCGATACTTATGTGTGCTTGGCTTTTACTACGCTGGATGAAATTTTTACTTATATAAAAGAACATAACAGGCTGTCGGAGTCGGACAAGGAAATCGGTATACGTTAAGAGGGACGGTGAGAGTGATGGGAAAATATAGGAGATGGATCATGGAAAGTTCAGAAATTATAATCAGGCCTGATGAAGCATGGATAGCACCGGATAATCCGAAATTACAATATAGCGGGAGAATTGATTTTACAGATAAAGACCAGCCTGTTTTCCTGTTTCCCTGCTCCTGTGTAGCCGTAAGGTTTACGGGCAGGATATGTAAAATTATGATTGAGAATAAAAATTCTTATTGGACGAATTATTTGGGATTTATAATTGATGAAAAGCAGGGGAAAATAAGGCTGCCCAATAAGGGGAAAGCCTGTCTTACCTTAACGGAGGATCTGGATGACGGAGAGCATACCCTTATGCTTTTTAAGAGAATGGATGCCTGTCATAGTTTTCGCTTTTTGGGTTTTGTATTTTCATATGATACTAAAATCAGTTCCGCAGTACCCAGACCGGAACGGAGAATAGAGGTTTACGGCGACTCGGTTTCGGCCGGTGAGGTATCGGAAGCTGTGGATTATACGGGTAAACCCGATCCGGAGCATGACGGGGAATATTCCAACAGCTGGTATTCCTTTGCCTGGATGACAGCGAGAAAATTAAAAGCAGAAATACATGATATTGCGCAGGGCGGCATTGCATTGCTGGATCATACGGGTTGGTTCGGAGCTCCTGATTTCATTGGTATGGAAAGTGTATATAATAAGCTGCAGTATAATCCTGAGCTGGGAGAAAGCAAGCTCTGGAATTTTGCATTATATAGACCTCATATTGTGATTGTTGCAATCGGGCAGAATGATAACCATCCGGAAGATTATATGGCGGAAAATTATGATTCCGATAAATCAAATTATTGGAGGAAGCAGTATTATCATTTTATTAAAAATTTAAGAAAGGTTTACCCTCATGCCGTTATTATTCTAATGACAACCATCATGTGTCATGATTTATCATGGGACAGATCTATTGAACAGGTTAAAGGTGAGCTGTCCGATGAGAAGGTTTTTCATTTTCTTTTTAGCCGGAATGGTATGGGAACCGATGGGCATATCAGGATAAGTGAAGCGGAGAGGATGTCGGAGGAACTGTCGGAATTTATAAGATCCTTAGGAGATGATATTTGGTTATCTTGATAAATTAATTGCTTGTAACGCGGAAGGGAGAAAAAGTGATAAATAATATTGACCCGGATAAAGCCGTAGTGAATAGAGGGAATTGGTACCGTTTAAAAAAACTCTTTCGAAAAGCGGAAGACAAAGAACGCCTGACGATTGGTTTTATTGGAGGCTCCGTTACCCAGGGTTCTCTTGCTTCTGCGCCGGAAGCCTGTTATGCCTATCGTGTATTTGAATGGTGGCAAAAGAAATTTCCGAATCGGGAGCTTACCTATGTCAATGCGGGAGTCGGAGGTACGGATTCACAATTCGGCGTGGCACGTGTACAATCGGATCTGCTGGTATACCGGCCGGATTTTGTAATTGTGGAGTTCAGTATTAATGATGGGGAAAATGAACACTTTTTGGAGACGTTTGAAGGACTGATCAGAAAAATTTTGTACAGTGATAATGAGCCGGCGGTTCTTATTCTGAATAATGTTAAATATGATGACGGAAGTAATGCAGAAGGACGGCATAATGTCATAGGTAAAGAATATGAGGTGCCTTGTATCAGTATGAAAAGGGGGATTTACCCTTGGGTAGAAAACGGAATTATTCAAAAAAGCAGGATTACACCGGATGGCCTTCACCCCAATGATGAGGGACATGGATTAATTGCCCATAGCATTACCTGTTTTCTTGAAGCGGTGTATGACAAAAGATTTGAAACGGAACAGCGCTGTTTTATAACCAGGCCTCCTGTCACAAAAAATACTTTTCAAAATTCAGTCAGATATCAGAATGATAATATAGTTTATACCGGTGAAGGTTTTGTTCCCGATCAATCTAAAAAGGATTTCGTATCACAGTTTTTTAAAAAGGGATGGACGGCAGATGAGCAGGATGCTTATATCGTTTTTCAAATAGAGGCTGCGGGAATAGCAGTACAATACCGTAAAACAATACGGCACCCGGCACCGAAGGCCATTGCGGTAATAGACGATGATTGGGAAAATGCTGCTCTGCTTGACGGTGATTTTGATGAAGATTGGGGGGATTGCCTGTTTCTTCAGACTATCCTTCATCATACACAGAAAAGATTACATAAGGTAGAAATACGCATCTGTGAAATGCCTCCCAACAGCAGGCTTCCCTTCTATTTGGTTTCTGTGATCGGTTCATACTGATTATGTTTTCGTGTGATGGGAAAACAATGAATTCATTTTCATAATTGCTAAGAAAATAAAAAGGAACGAAAAGAACTGAATTATTTTACATTAATATAAGAAAAGAGTAGATTACATATGTTTCGAGATGATTTTGTTTGGGGAGCTGCCGGTAGTGCCTATCAGACAGAGGGCGGAGATGCAGATGACGGAAAAGGAATTACTGTTTGGGATGTATTTCAGAAGCAGGGAGGAATTTTTGAAAATCAGGACGCTTCTGTTGCCTGTGATCATTATCATAAATATAAGAGTGATTATGCATTAATGCATTTGCTTGGGATAAAGGCATACCGCTTTTCCTTGAATTGGGCCAGAATCCTGCCTGGTGGAATAGGTGAAATTAATCCCCGGGGAATTCTTTTTTATCGCAATATGATTAAAGAAATGAAGAAGCACCATATTGAACCCTTTTTAACCTTATTCCATTGGGAGTTTCCGCAGGCTTTGCAGGATAAAGGAGGGTGGAGGAATAAAGAATCTGTTGAATGGTTCGGAGAGTATGCAAAAGTGGTGGCTGAAAACTTCTCGGATCTGGTCACCTATTTTATTACGATAAATGAACCGCAATGCTTCATAGGCCTGGGGCATTTATCGGGTATCCATGCCCCGGGGCTTAAGCTGCCCATAAAGGATACTTTCCAAATCGCACATCATGCCTTGATGGCTCATGGTATGGCGGTAAAGAATTTAAGAAAATATGCATGCAAATCAATTAAAATAGGGTACGCCCCTACCTGTGGTGTAGCCTATCCCTATACGAATAGTAAAGAGGATATTGAGGCGGCAAGAGAAACCTATTTTTCCTTACATGAAAAGGAGGATAACTGGACATGGAATGTCTCCTGGTTCAGTGATCCGGTTTTCTCAGGTCATTATCCCAGGCAAGGGCTCAAAAAATTCAAAGATTATCTGCCTGAAATTACTGAGGAAGATATGCGGCTTATTCATCAGCCCTTGGATTTTATGGGACAAAATATATATAATGGTTATTCTGTCAGGGCAGGCAAGGAGGGGAAACCGGAATATGTGGGCAGACCTTTCGGATATGCAAAGACAGGAATGAACTGGCCTGTGACACCGAAGTGCATTTATTGGGGGGTTAAATTTATATATGAACGGTATCATATGCCCATCTATATCACTGAAAATGGGATGGATTGCCATGATGTGGTCTCGGCTGACGGACGCGTACATGATCCTAACAGAATTGATTTTCTGGATGCTTATTTATCGCAGCTGCAAAAAGCTTCTGATGAAGGGTGCGATATCAGAGGTTATTTTTTGTGGACTTTTTTGGATAACTTTGAATGGACTTACGGATACAGGGAACGGTTTGGACTGGTATATGTGGATTTTACAACGCAGACCAGGATTGTAAAGGATTCCGGTTTCTGGTATCGGGATATGATTCAAGAAAATGGTAAAACGTTGTCCATAAATAAACAGGCCGTACCGATTCTCTTTTTAGTACCGAAATTTAAAAAGACCATATGGGGCGGTGACCGGCTAAGGAAAGAATATGATTATGAAGTACCTTTTAACAATACGGGAGAAGGCTGGGTCATCGGTGCCCATGAAAATGGAGACTGTACCGTTAGAGAGGGAATATATGCAGGTAAAAAGCTTTCAGAGCTTTACCAGGAATTTCCGGGATTATTCGGACATTGTAATTATGAAAGATTCCCTTTATTAATAAAAATGATTGACGCAAAAGAAGATCTGAGCATACAGGTACATCCGGATGATGCCTATGCAAAGCTTCATCATAAGGGATTGCCGGGTAAAACAGAATGCTGGTATATATTAAATTGTAAGGAAGACTCCCAATTGGTCATCGGCCATAATGCAGCTACCAAGGAAGAGCTTCGATACATGATAACGGAACGAAAGTGGGAGGATTTTATACGTAAGGTTCCCATAAAAAAAGGTGATTTTATTCAGATCGATCCGGGTACGGTGCATGCTATCAAGGGAGGGGTAATCCTTCTGGAAATTCAGCAAAATAGTGATATTACCTATCGTATCTATGATTATGACCGGCTTGCGGACGGGAAGCCAAGAGAGCTGCAAATAGAAGAAAGTCTGGATGTGATCACGGTTCCTGCAAAACCGATAGAAGAATCTATAATAGCAACCGATGAACAGCAAGGCAACCAAATGAATTTATTAATAGAAAATGATTACTATAGGATTTGGAAGGCGGACATTAATGGGAAAGTAGATTTTTTACAGGAGTATCCCTTTTTAATATGCAGTGTAGTGGATGGGAACGGTCTAATAGACAGCAGATCAATAAACAAGGGAAATCATTTTATATTGCCCTCGGGCTACGGCAGGTTTGTATTAGAGGGGGATATGGAATTGATCATGTCGACAATACATGAATAACTTTTGGTTTTTGGGGCGCGACAGTTCAGCCTTTCGGCTATGTGGCTATTATTTAAGCTGTGAAGAGAAAGACGGAGAAACTCTTACCGCCTGCAACATGAAAATATTTCTAGTCCCGCTAAGAAAAAAGCGATTTACGTATCGGCGGCTTACGGGTCGGTTCCAGCGCCCTCCGTGGCGCGATCACCTCAGATTTCCCTCCGTGGAAATCTGCCCCTGGGTTGCGGATGAGCTTTTTTCTAAGCGGGACACGAAATATTTTCAATTGTTTTCGGCCGGTAAGAGTTTCTCCGTCTTTCTCCTGAACGTTATGAAGATAAAGACTATTACCTCTTTGTATTTACTGACGGTAATGACTTCCTCCAATCCTTTATCTGTAAATAGAACTCTTATAGCACTCCATTGTCATTCACAGCCTTGAAAATCAGCCTCCATGACCTATGAAAGAAAGCATCACTTGCCGGTTTTTTTGAAGAACACTGAAAAAGTCACAGCCTATAGCAGTACAAGGTAGCTATATTCAGGGACATATACATATGGAGAAATACTTAGATTTCGTAATCCGTATATGGAAATGAATATAGCTACCTTGTACTTTCGCAAACTAACAACTTTTTCAGTGTCTGAGGAAAAGCCGGCAAGTGATGCTTTCCTTCGTACCCTTGAAGGCTGATTGCACAGCTTGATTTGGCATAGCTGATCTGAAAAAGTCACATCAGAAATACATCGACCAAATCTTCATAACCGTACAGCTTTATAACCTTAAGTAATCCTTCCTTAGCCTGCTCTCTTGAAAATCCTCCTGCCTCAAGCTTTTCGTCATCTAAATCATTTATATAATTATAAAATAATAGAGCCATCTGAAAATTCTCTTTTTTATTAAGATTTAATTTCTCAAAAAGAGCATGATCGGCCTCCTTTATTTTTCCTTCCGCAACCAGATTAAGAAGTCTTTTATAATCCTCTGCAGTTCTTTCATCTTCCAATATTAGTTGTTCATCTTCCGGATTTTCGATATGAAAAAGAAGCTTTAACAACGTACGTACGATTTCATGGATAATTCGCATAACATAATCTTGTTCAAACATAACAATCATCTCCTGTTGGTGTCTATTTAAATTCTTTTGTAATCATATATTTTTATAAAACAAAGATTTCAATTATCCATGCGAATTCTCAGTGTAACTAATGTATTTAAGAATATACGATTCGTGTTAAAAGATAAATATATTAGATTTATTGTAATAATAAGGATTGCAAAATATAGTAATATAGATTTATTTATATACTTATGTTTTTGATATCTATCTATAATAGGTTTTTTTGCTGAAAGTTCCTTAATGCTTTCTTTTGTTTCGTCTGCTGTTTCTTTTAGTTCGGGAAGGACGGAGGAAAAAATCCCATACTGCAATAACAGGGGAGTAGGAATTATGCATGTGGATAAGGATATGCTGAAAACTGTTACCAATAATAGCCTGTTAAAATAAGAAAATTTTTTCTTCTGATTCATACACAGAACCTCATTGACAGATTGTTTAATGGACTTCTTTTATCTTATTCCTTTTTAATTTAAATAGCAATATCTATTGACTAGTATAGCCCAACGGCAAGCAGAAGCAGTATGAAGATAAGGTCAAGGCAGCGAAAAAAACTGAAATTGAGATCAGAAAATCGGTTCTGCGTAGCGAGGACATA
>CAMJWQ010000047.1 GCA_946409475.1 uncultured Lachnospiraceae bacterium | reverse complement strand
CATTACAATTATGTCAACTGATTTTTAGCCCTTATTTTTAGCCCTTACAGCAAGCATGCTTAATACTCTTTTTAATGTAAACCGATAAAAACCCCATAACAGTATGCTCATGGCCGTGACAAGTAATAAACAGTTCATAAGGCCTGCTGTCTCACTTTGAGTCAATTTATTGTCATTAAAATACATAATCATAGCATACAGCACATATATCATGGTGGTGCCAACCACTCCGGGTACTCCGAATACCTTTGTTATCTGCCCCCGGACCGTTACATACAAATAATGCGGACTTGCTCCCAAACGTTTTAAATCCTCAAAGACCTGCCGGTTATTTATGGCTATGGTCATACAGCGGGTATAGCCGATTACCAGAACGGCAGCAAAGCAAATAATTGCAATAAAGATGAAGAGCATCAGAAATACAGCCATATTTTCCATAAAATCCTTACTGTCCAGTACGCGAAACTTCGGCGCATATTTCCAAAATCTTTTAAACTCAGAAGAATCACGCATTTTATAACTGATGTGCGTCATTTTATCCGTATCACCCCAGTAAATTTTACCCGCTTCATTATCCGCTATTTTCTTTACCCGGTCATAATATTCCGGTATTTCACATTCCGAGCCGGAGTGGTTTATGATTTCATTATAAAGACGGCTTGCGAAATCATAAGTATCCATGACCTCTTCCACATTAAAGCAGATAAGCTTTTCCCGCCATTCGGCCGATAAATCTTTCGTGATAAGGGCATAATCATTATCATCCAGTACGTAATAATCCGTTGCCATCATATCACTATATACATATTCCTGAAAGGATACCGGCAGGGTGATACGGCTTGTCATGTTGGTTAACCGTGTTATTTCCGTTGAAATCCCGGAGTCACCGGAACCATCGGAGGCTAATACCGCACCAAACATCCCCGGCAAAATATCGACATTCTCATCATTCAAACGATTATAATCGCTCTCCGCTATAAAATTGCCTTCCCCTATCAGCTTACGGTATTCATAATGAAATTTTCCGCCTTCATCATCAACATACTCCCGGCCGTCACTTCCCAGGTTCGCAAATTCGGCTTCTTTCCATTCGGTTATGGTGATCCCTTCCTCTTTTGCCGTTTTATCAATATCCCTGCGAGTCAGCATATTCTGGTCGGACCGGTAGTGAAAAGCATAATCCACGGTACGCTGCTTTGTTTCCCACATATTCGCGGTGCCCAGCATGGGTGTATAAAACATGGCAAAATAGGCTCCTGCCAATAATACCGTTATGACCGCCATATTCCGTACGGTCTGCCTGCCCTGGAATTTCATCATACTATGTGTAATCATGTGCTCATACCGATTTTTGCCATGATTCCTCCAGCCTCTTACTACCGTATGAATCAAAACCATATATAAGCCCGGAAAAAGAGGCAGGTACATAACACCGGTCAGCCATCCCGGTGAATACCAATGCAGATATCGCACACAAACAGAAGGAGTCATATATCCCAGAAAGCCGCCAAGGATAATCAGCAGAATTCCCAGAGGGCCAAACCAGGGCTTTACATCATGCATGGGCTCATTCTTTCGCTGTTGGTTCACAATATCCATGATATTCGTTCTTCTTATAAAGCGAATACCCATAAAAAATAAGGAAATAAGAGTAAAGAGGGAAAAGGCCCCCGCAAACAAATATGCCTGCGGATCAAAGGACAAACCCATTTCCTTTGTATTTACGATTAATAGACGAAATCCCTGCCAAATAACCCAGGCTAAAGGTGTGCCAAGCAAAATGCCCAGGAAACAGGTTCCCGCCGCAATAATCAGCAATTCCTGAAACAATTCTCTTCTTATTTGCCTCTTAGAGGCCCCTAATGCCATTAATATTCCCACCTCCCGCGATTTAAAGCGGAAAAACAAAGAAGAGGCATAGGTGGTAAAAATACCGCAGCCTGCTACGGCCAGAACAAAAATCATCATCACCTGCTTACGGGAATCCCCACCCTCGGGAAGTATGGTCAGAACAGTGGGAGAGCGCATCATAGCCACATAGGCAGTGATAAGCAGCACTGAGAAAAAATTACAAAGAACCAGCAGCAAATAATTTTTTTTATTTTTACGTCTTAATAAGGCATAAATCTGATGAAAGGTTTTCATAACAAATCACCACTCATTTCTTTAATTACCTTAAGAAGGCCATCCTGAAAAGCACTTCGGTTATCACTTTTTTGCACTACCCGGTATATGGCTCCGTCCTTCAGGATAATGACCCGGTCACAAAAAGATGCCGCAAAGCTGTCATGGGTCACCATAAAAATAGTCGCATCCAAATTTTTCTGTGCTTCCTCAAAAGAGGAGATTACGGTTCTGCTTGATTTTGAATCCAGATTACCCGTGGGTTCATCGGCCAATATTAATAAGGGCTCATTCATAAGTGCCCGGGCCACGGCTGTGCGTTGTTTTTCACCACCCGAAATTTCCGCAGGATACTTATTCATAATGGATCCGATACCAAATACCTCACAAAGCTTATCAGCTCTTTTTTCCATTTCCTGATCCACATTACCGCTGATTATACGGGGAAGCAGAATATTTTCTCCTACGGTTAGTCCGTCAAGGAGTAAAAAGTCCTGAAAAACAAACCCGAGTTTTTGGTTACGCACCAGGGCAAGATCTGCTTCAGACAGCCTTGAAATATCCTCGCCTCCAAGAGTAATCTCGCCCTCTTCAAAAGGAATATAACAGGAGATACAGTTTAGTAAAGTTGTCTTACCCGAACCGGAGGGTCCCATGACTCCAACAAACTCACCTTTAGCCACAGACAGGCTGATTCCCTTTAAAACCTCACAGGTTGTTTTTCCGTTCTTATAAGCTTTTTTCAAATTATTTACATACAGCATAATCGCAACCGCCTTTTTCTTTTTCTTGAAGAATTATAGCATGGAAAAAAGCAATACCGTTTTTGCCATGTAATATTTGGCTGCGGAATTGTAAAGAAATGCGCTTGTGTGTTCAACCGGTAAAGTTTGGTTATTCTCAGGTAACATTCTGCAAATTCATAGATCAACATACATTGTGATATTTTTTCGATTATGATAGGATAAATATAATATGACAGAGGTGATACGCTATGCTTAGAATTGGTATTTGTGATGATGAAATTCATGCAAGAGATGCCCTCAGGCTTTCTATAGAGCAATTTCTGCATAACGGCGGCAGGATCATTTATGAATTTTCCTCCGGTAAAAGTGCGGTGAATTGGCTGGGCAAGCATTTCGGTGAAATGGATATTCTTTTTCTGGACGTGGAAATGAATGGACTTACCGGCATGGAAGCAGCAAAGCTGATTCGCGAAAAAGACCGGGATATTTTATTGGTTTTTGTAACGGGATATCCCGATTATGTATTTGACGGGTACACCGTACAGGCCCTGGATTATCTGATAAAACCCGTAAAAAAAGAAAAACTGAAAGAGGTACTGGATCGTGCGGAGGCCGCATTGGAAGCCAGAGCACCAAAAACCTTTACGGTTCAAAATGCCGAAGGATTATTTCGGATACCCTTCAGTGAAATTCTATATTTTTACAGCGATAAGCGGCTGGTAAAGCTTGTGACATCAAAGCAGGTCTATTCCTTTTATGGAAAATTGGATATGGTGGAAAATAAACTGGATTCCGAATTTATACGCATTCATCAGCGCTATCTGGTATATGGAAAAAACGTCAGGGAGATGGAAAAAAACAGCGTTACCATTGGCAATGTCTCTCTTCCCATAAGCCGGGCACTTCGTCCTTTTGCTATGATGAAACTGGCACGTATCATGCTGGGAGAGAATACCGTATGATTTTTTCTATTTTTTTTCTTTTTCGTATATTTTTATCACTCTTATCTTTTACAAGCTTTTTTATTGCTCCTGTCCTTGCCATGCTGGCGGTTGAACGGATGCTGCCGGTGCGTAAGAAAATATGGGCGAAGCCCGTCTTATTGACAGGATGTTTTCTTTTAACAGGTATGATTATATTCGTAGGTGATCCCGTAAACCTGCCGGGAGCCCTGCTGCCCTTTGGCCTGGCCGTTTTTTTATGCTGCGAGGGCACCTTATTACAACGCTTCTCCATCACACTTATCCTGGCAAGCTTAGGCTTATCCTTTAATGCCCTTATAGACAGCGTCAAACCGTTCATAGGTGATGGTATCTATTTCAATAATATATTACGATTTTTGATTTGGCTTATGGTTTTTGTGGTATTAAAACGGTTCGCCCCGAAACAGCAATATCATCTGCCGGGACGTCTTTGGATATTGATAGATGTTTTGACATTGACTCCCTTTGCCGCCACCCTGATCACTGTGTTATTAGGCGATCCCTATAACAGCCTGGGTATTCAGGATGCTTTTTTGCTTCCCGTAGTCACCTTGACATCATTCGGCCTGTTATGGGCAGTGGTCGTCCTGGCACATCAGCAGAAGCTGGAGGAAGAGAAAAAAATATATCAGCTAAATCAAATGTATTTTCGTAATCTGGAGCAGGAACAATTTCAGGTACGCAAATTACGGCATGATATGGTCAATCACCTGCAGACAATGTCAACTTTGCCTGCTTATGAAATGCAAGAGTATCTGCATCAGCTTATACAATCCCCCGGACTTAAATTGTCCAGAAAATTTTGCGAAAACAGGGTCGTGAATGCTATTATATCCGCTAAATGTATGCAAATGGAACAATATGAGATAAGTGATGACTTTACTCTTGCCATACCTCCGAAACTGCCAATAGAAAATGTGGATCTATGTGCCCTCTTTGCCAACAGTTTGGACAATGCCATAGAAGCCTGTAAAAAACTCCCGAAGGATATGCGAAAAATAATCCTAAAGGTGCGGGTAGATAAGGGTCTACTGGTATTGCAAATACAAAATCCCGTTATCGAAAAACCCCATATAAAAAACGGCCGGATTTCTACTACAAAAGAAGGCCTGAAAACTCATGGCTTCGGATTGGCAAGTATAAGGGAGGTAACGGAAAGGTACGGGGGCTTTTTAAATATTACCATGGAAGAGGGCCGGTTCATCCTTCTCCTATCCTTATCTGTTGCTTTGAAGGCCGATGCCGGGCCCACTTAACCGGCTATTTCTTTCAATCTGGATATAATGGGCAGATGCTGCGTACATTGCTTTTCACATTTTCCGCAGGCTATGCATTCCGCTGCCAGGTCTTTTACTATACCCCAGTGATTATTCAGCCTGCTGATGACCTGACTGCTGTCATTTGTGAATATTTTTTGATTATAGGCATCCATATACTTGGGAATTTCAATTCCTTTCGGACATCCTTTACAATAACCGCATCCCGTGCACAGGTCATTTAAGGCAATTCCTTTATTCTCGTAGTCCTTCACAATTTCTTTTGCCGGTTTTTCTTCCAATCCTTCTACCGCCTTTACGGCATCATCTACATGAGCCTTCGTGGTGCAGCCTGCCAAAGTAACGGTTATTTCCTTATGGGAAGCCACGAACCGCAATGCCGCCTGGGGAACAGTTAAACCGGTTCCTTCCGTCAAATAAGAAAAGGCTTTCTCATTAAGAGGAATCATTCCTCCTCCCAAAGGATTCATCACCACCACACCCATACCGTTTTTATGGGCAGCCTCAATACCGCTTTGACGGAAACGGTAATTCAGGGCATTATAACCGATTAACATTCCTTTAAACTTATGGCTGTTTACTACCTTTTCAATATCGTTTCCCTCCATGTGTGAAGAAAATACAATATTCCGGATAAGGCCTTCCGATTTTGCCTCTTCATAAAATCCATACAACGCTTCCATATGCTTTTCCCATGATTCGATATTTAACATACACCACATATGATAAAAATCGATATAATCCGTTTTCAGGCGGTCTAAGGACATTTCCAGTCTTCGGCGGAAGGCATCCTTTCCCGTATCATTATTCAAGGTACCTAAATTGGTCTTTGATGTTACAAAAACATCACTTCTCTTGACCTGTGATAAGGCAATTCCCGTTACCATTTCACTTTTATCATCACAATAAAAGGGAGCCGTATCCCAGTAATTGATCCCCTTTTCCAATGCATATAAAGGTATCTCCGCACATTTTTCAAATCTGCCTGCCGCAATATCCTCACTATCATAGCGCATGGTTCCCAAACCGACAGCAGATACCTTCATTTCCGTATTTCCATATTGTTTGTAATACATTCCCTTATCCTCCCTCCATTATTATTGATTATTATTAAGGTATAAGATAAAGTTTACTCTAAGTCATATTTTTTTTCAATACCAATACCTATTTATCAATACCCGGCCTGTAACTTTTTCCTGCTGCTTTAATATACTATTATAAAGCTGTTTTTATAATTATAAGAAATGATGTGATGATATGGCAATAAAAATATTTCTTGACCAGGGTCATAATCCTTATGGAGTAAATGCAGGGGCAGAAGGCTTTGGACTACGGGAACAGGATATTACGTATATGGTAGGGGCCTATACCGCCGATCTGCTGAGAGATGATTATCGTTTTGAGGTCAGAACCTCCAGAACGTCCCGAACCCAGGTACTGGGCTATGATAATGTTTCCAGTCTGCGTACGAGAGTACAGGCCGCAAACGACTGGCCCGCAGATTACTTTATCAGTATTCATGTAAATGCAAATCCGAATCCCAATGTGAACGGTACGGAGGCATATGTGACTGAACAATACTCAGAGGGCTACTATTTGGCACAGGATATTATTACAGAAATCGTCCGGCGGCTACAGACTAAATATAACGGTGTGTATATCAACCCTTCCCTGTATGTGCTGCGTAATACCAATATGCCCGCATGCCTCATAGAATTAGCTTATATAACAAATTATGAGGATGCCATGAAATTGCGTGACAGTCAATACCAGTTTGCCTACGGCATTTATGTGGGTATATTGAATTACTTTGGCCTGCCTCAGCTGGTTTAACAAACTCTATGCGATTCAAAGGTTTGCAATCATATATGAACCGGTAATTTCATATGATGTAAAAAGTATACCACATTGGCAGGAGTAACAATGGATTTTCAGCAAAGCAGAACTTATACAAATCTAAGAATAGCTTACGAAGATAAACTGAGCGTTACGTCTAAATTCCTTATATACAGGAATATCGCCAAAGATGAAGGATATATAGAAATTGCACATATATATGAAACGACCGCAAGCCAGGATTTAGAACACGCAAGAATATGGCTCAGGCAGATCAATCAAGGTACTTTACCCTCAACAGAGGAGGTTCTGCTGGATTCCATTCAGCTGGAGAATGCCCCGGCAGGTGGTATGTACCAGGAATTTGCCCGAATTGCCCTGGAAGAAGGCTACAACGAAATTGCCAATCTGTTTAGCGGAATTGCCAATATTGATTTTAACCACGGCACGGAGTTTAAAATTCAATATGATAACGTAATTCAAAATCAGGTTTTCTGCAAACCCAATGAAAGGCTATGGATATGCATGCAATGCGGTAATATTATGTCCGGCTTATGTGCTCCGGCCATATGTCCTGTTTGTGGTTTTCCACAAGGATACTATCGGCCCTTTGATTCCAGCCAATAGAAAAACAGGTACATAACCATCTCATTAGAACAAAGCTGTCAAGTCCGCTCTCAGCTCCCTAAATTCCCCACTTATGAGCGACTTGGCTGCTTTGAACCGAATACCGCGGCCTGTTGAGTTAAAAAGCAGGACCTGTTTTATTTTGCTGTCCGTTCCCTGATACGACGGATGAGAGGGTTATCTCATAGGACTGTTCTCCGCATGTTAAGGTATAGGTCTCTCCTTCGGTTAATGCTTCCGTACTGATAACCACCGATTGATATGCTTTAGCCGGTGTATAGGATACTATCTCATTGCCGTTTTCATTTGCTAACGTTACCGCAGCACCGCCTTCACAGGCCGAGTCTAAATAATATAGTATAGAATATTGGGTGGAGGTATCGGAAAACCCCTGTGCCATTCCGGAACTTCCGGTAACGACTACGGTACCGCCTGTTATTTCAGCCGTTCCGTTATAGTCTAAGCCTCCGTCACTGTTATGAGTGGGTCCGCTTATATAAATACTGCCTCCCGCTATCATTAGGGAACCATTGGAGTCTATACCGTCTCCGGAAGCATCTATGGTTATAGTTCCTCCTAAAATGGCAATGTAGCAGTTCGTCTCATTTTCAAATCCACCGCCTCCCTGCATGCCGCCGCCCGGAAAACCGCCTCCCTGCATATCTCCGTTTGGAGCTTTGCCTTCCTGACCGGGAGCTCTTCCCATTTTGTCCCCTGCCATTGTATCCTCGCTTCCGTCCGTTTTATTTATATTAATGATTTCCGATTCCTCATACGTATTATCATCCGTTGCAGTTAACCCTTTTCCTTCCGTATTCATATCTGCTGCAGTTTCCGCAGAACTATTTCCGCTGGCGGAATTTAACCCGTCGTCCTGTGCAGTAATATCTATTATTCCATCTTCAATGATAATGGCAGTAGCCTCTATTCCCTCCTGGCAATTTGTAATAGCTATCTCTCCTCCGCATATATAAATATAGCCTTTTGCGGCATTATCACTGTTTTTGGACTGCATTCCGTTTCCTTCCGATACGTTTATAGAGAAGGTACCGTCTTTAATCTTTATACAATCTTTACCGTTTAACCCGTCTTTAACGGCATTAATCGTATAAACGCCCCCGGTAATAACCAAATCATCCTTTGAGACAATACCGTGTTTATAATTACCGGTTACGGTAAGAGCTCCGCTGCCGTTTAAGGTTAAATCCGCTTTACTGAAAATAACACCGTCTACGTTTTCGTCATCGCTTTGCACATATTCGGAGCCGTCCGTCAGAAAATTATCCGTATTCTCTTCCAAAGTGATAACTACCTTATCTGCGTTTTTAATATATATCGGAGCATTATCATTACAGGTTATACTTGCTCCCATTAAAACAAGATGTACCTTATCCGAATCCTCTGCATCCACGATTATCCGGCCGTTATTTAAGGTTCCGGATATCACATAGGTTCCTTCATCCTTTACGGTAATCACATTATCCGCCTCAGCCGCACCTTCTCCTTCTATGGAGATGCCGTTGTCCTGCAATGTGATATAGGCTGCCAGGCTCTCTTCATACCCTACCTCCAAATCATTAGAAGTAAATTCCGTATCTACTTCAACCTCGGAATCCTCAGAGAGGGTAATTAATGAAGCAGCTGCCACTCCCTCGGTAATTTCTTCCGTCTCCGCCTCCGAATTATCCGTATTGCCTTCCGTTCCGCAGGCAGTTAATAACACAGTGGCTATGACCGTTATAACCATCCATTTTTTAACTTTATATTTTTTCATAAATCTCCATTCCGCCGCCAAAACCGGCGGCACAAATATGGCTTTCTATTTAAAGCTCTTCATTGGCAAAGGCTACCCTGCCGCATGTGATTTCCAGGTTTCCGTTTCTGCATCTCAAATCGTCAATCAATGCTTTTTCCTCTGCGGGGTTCTTTAGAATAATACGATATTCTAATTTGTAGAGGCTTCCCATATTGGCTGTTCTGACTGTAATCAGCTCACTCTTGAACGTATACTTTGTAAATAGGTCATTAAATATTCCCGTATAATCCAGTCCTTCCGGTATGGTAATTTTCAGATCTTTTTCATTTGTCCTGGTCTCACCGAATGAAGTTTTATGGTATAAGATGCTGATACCTCCTACAATGACGACAAAAATTACTGCTGCCGTTATATAGCCCGTACCGGTTGCCAGACCGATAGCCATGGCAAAGAAAATACTGCTGATTTCTTTGGCGCTTCCCGGAATGGACCGGAAACGAACTAAGCTAAATGCCCCCATTACCGCTACTCCCGTACCCAGATTGCCGTTTACCAGCATAATTACCATTTGAACAATAGCGGGGAGTAAAGCAATTGTCATTACAAAGCCTTTACTGCTGTTATTAAATATACTGTGTACCCAGGCCACTAATGCTCCCAGAACAAGGGAACATACCATGCAAATTAAGAATGTTTCTATCGTAAATGCCTCCGTTAATATGGAATTAAGCATACTTGATTCCTCCTATTATATTTTTATATTGAAAATTTCCGGATTCCATATATGCCTTTCCGTATTTTGAAAAGGATACCGGATATATCTCCATTTCACTTAATAACCGGGATAGCCAAAGAGGCATGCTCTCCGGTGTTTTGATTTCCATTAAACGCTGTCCTTCATATAAAAGAGGATTCCCCCATACCCCCTTTTTGATATCTAATTCCTCTTTCCTCCATAAAATATTACTGTCAAAGGTAACACGGAGAAAAGGATTGTCAAAACCGTACATGGCAACTCGTTGATAGGATATAAACATAGATGGTATTACATTTTGATAAAACATGAGGAACCAATCTATTTCCCTTAAAATCTGAGAAGTCCGGGCTAAGGGCTTATGCCTGTATAAGTAATCCTCTGCCATTGATAATTCCAATTTTTCCCGTCTTTTATATACAATTCCCTTATATTTCTTTTTTAGTTCGATAAATACATCATCACCTATTGACGGAGTTTTATAGCTTCTTAACCTTAATTTTTCTTTGTAAACAGGTTTTCCCAAAGAATTTCTTATCAATAAATAATTGGGTGTATCGAAATAAATATTACTAACAGTGATTTTCCCATACCTGTCTATACATAATCTATCCTGCAATTTTGCAATTAAGATTTTATACTTTTTTTCACCTACTAAATATTTCTTTTCATATCTTTTAAAGGTTTCCTGATATTGCTCCATTCCTTCTCCTTCCGGTTACTTTATTTATTATATAAGTCCATTATAAAAGCTTAACCTAAAGTTTACTTAAAATTTAACTTTAAAATAACTTTAAATTATAAATAAGGAGTGCAGGTGCAAAATACTCAGCGTAGCGGGCTACGCTGAGTATTTCACATCTGTGCTGTCGGAATAATCAGACCGGAGAAAAGAACTTCTAATGCATTTCCATAATATTCAACATGTTATCCTAAATATATTGTGAAGCGTATGGATTTACCATCATCACTGCCTACCGTAATCTTACCATGATGTAATTCCACGATGGATTTGACGATAGATAATCCGATTCCGTACCCGCCGGTTTCTCTTGCTCTGGAAAAATCGGCCCTGTAAAAGCGATCAAAGAGCCTGTCCAGATTCTTCGTATCTATCTTTTCAGAGGTGTTAAACACCTCTAATTTTATTCCCTTTTTTCCCTGCAATAATGTAACACGAATGGTTCCTCTTTCATCAGAATATTTTAAGGCATTATCCATAAGTGAAGAAAGCATCTGCCGCAGGCTGTTTTTATCTCCACTTATTTTCAACCCGGGTATCACGTTTGCAGTAAGGTCTTTATTTTGCATTTTCGCCATGGAGGTAAAAGCTTCTATCGTTTCCAGTACCAGCCCGCTCATATTACATTCTGAAAAAACTAATTTTATATCATCTTCATCCGTCTTCGCCAGCATCAGAAGATTTTTAATCAGCTTATTAAGACGGTCTGTCTGATTCCGGATACTGGTTATCCATTCATTATTCCCCTGGGTCAATTCCAGTACATCGGCATTGGCCGATATAATGGCTATGGGAGTTTTTATTTCATGGCCTGCATCCGTTATAAACTGCTTTTGCTTCTCCATACTTTCAATAAAGGGTTTTATTGCCCTTTTAGAAAAAACAGAAACCAAAATAACCACTAATAAAAGCGTAACGCCGGCCACAGCTAAGGATATAAAGAAAAAGACTCTGGCTGTCTGCAGCTGGCTTCTGCAGTCCAAAAAGATCAACATGTTACCGTTATCGCCGGTAACTACCCGATATTTATAAATGCTCTCATAGCCCTCCGTTTTTCCATCCGTTAATACCTTCAGTCCGTAATCCTGTGCCTCTTCTGATGATACTGCCGCAATATGGCTGGTGTTTATCTCCCGCACATTTCCGTCCCCGTCTGTCTTCACAATAAAATACCGGGTTTCAAATTGCGTCTCTTCATTTATTTCAAAGCCATAGTGGCGCTGCTCAATGGGTGGGTTTCCTTTTTCAAATTTTGGAAATTTTCCTTCATTCTCCGATAACAGCATAAGGGTTCCATCTAGCCTTTGTTCCATTTGATAAAGGTTAATCCCGTTTATACCGCCGATTAACAGCAGCATTACGGATAACAGGGAAGCCATGGTTATGAAGATAAATTTTCTCTGCAGCTTCTTAATCATTACATTCCTCCAGGGTATATCCCACACCTCTTACCGCTCTGATCTTTATATCGGCGTCTAAGGAAGACAGCTTTTTTCTTAAGTAGGAGATATATACCCAAACCACATTGATTTCCGATTCCGCATCATAACCCCAAATCCGCTCCATGAACTGTTCCGTGGAAATCAACCGCTTAGGATTACCCATCAGCATTTCTAACATCTGATATTCTTTATTGCCCAGCCTTAAGGACGCATGCTCATTCGACAACTCGTAATTTTCCTTATTCAAACTGATATTTCCCACTTTAATGACATTTGGTGTAAATTCTGATTTTCTTCTGCCCATGGCGCGAACCCTGGCTAAAAGTTCTCCCATGGCAAAGGGCTTGCTTAGATAATCATCTGCGCCCAGATCCAGGCCCTGGATGCGGTCCCCTACTTCACTTTTTGCCGTCAGCATTAAAATAGGCACTTGAATTCCGTTTTTTCTTAATTTTTCCAGCACCTCAAGCCCACTCAGCTTTGGCATCATAATATCTAAGATGATAATATCATAATTTTCCGTCAGCCCGTAATCCAAAGCCTCTGCACCGTCAAAAACAGTGTCAATGGAATAATTATTATGCTTAAAAATAGCAGCTAAGGCATTCGACAATTCTTTTTCATCTTCCGCCAGTAAAATCCTCATCCCGGTACCCTCCGTCACTCGCTCTTGTATCTTTTATCATATCCCAAATAGTCTGAAAATTCAAATCCATTGGCCATTTTTTCTGTATATCTATCGGTTATTTTACAACGATAACCTTAAATGAACTTTAATTTATTTCTCTACCGTTCAATCCGTCACCAGCTTTCCTACTATGGGTAGTCTTTGCGTAAAAAAAGAGGAAACATGGCAGATGTCAAATTCAGATGTGTGATCCTCCCCGGCCTGCATTCCGAAATGTGAGCCTCCGGCCCAGGGACCCACATTACTTACATCATATACAATACCGTGTACTGCCACATAAGCAGGATTTCCGTTTTTACCGTTATATTGGGACAGTTCTCCCAGAGTAAAGGTCCGTATACCTTGTTCCTGCTCCGGTTGTTCCTGCCGCCCGGATTGTTCAGGCAGGTCACCTTGCTGCTCCATTCTTATTTTATCGGGAATTACAGCTTCAGAGGGATAATTATTTTTTAATACATGCAAATAATTATCCAGCATGGATACCCTTTCCTGTAAATGATCCAATACCTTCCATCTGCTTATGTAACCCTGACCATACAGTTCCTCAATGTCCAGGTTGATTTCTTTCATGATATTATCTATGAAATCTCCGCTCATATTCTGTATATGCATACAATCACCAAAATTATTTATTAGTTTATCATATGCTTACA
>CAMJWQ010000046.1 GCA_946409475.1 uncultured Lachnospiraceae bacterium | reverse complement strand
TTTAACAGACAGGAATATATTAGTAATAATATAAAAATTAAAAAGGAAAGCAATAATTTATAGTCCGACAATGCAGTCAAGATATCATCTTAAATCTGCCGTTGGACTTATTTATTTTTTAATTCGATAAAGAAAGGAAAAGCATATGAAAAAAATTGAAGTTATTATTCGCCCTGAAAAACTGGAAATATTAAAGAAGATTCTGGCTAAAAACGATTACAGTGGTCTTACGGTTATGTCGGCGATGGGCTGCGGGCATCAAAAAGGGTTTGGAAGCGGTGAATTTCAGAAGCTGAATTTGGAGATGAACCTGCTTCCCAAGCTATATGTCATGACAGTTGTATGGGATGAGGACCTGGAGGGGATTCTTACGGAAATTGTTGAAAAGCTTTCTACCGGGAATGTCGGAGACGGTAAGGTATTTGTTTCCCAAATGGAAGATGTTGTTCGGATTCGTACCGGTGAGCGTGGAGAGAAAATTTTATAGGAGGACTCCGAATGACGGAAAAAATGGATAAAAAACCGATTATTTCCCTGCGAAACGTCATAAAAAAATATGGAGAGAATTTGGTTGTTAATAAAATTAATCTGGATATTTATCAAGGTGAATTTTTAACCTTGCTCGGGGCCTCCGGGTGCGGGAAAACTACAACGCTGAGAATGATTGCCGGGTTTGAGGACATTACGGAGGGTGAGATTTTCCTTGAGGATGAGAACATGGCCGGTAAGCCGCCTTACCATCGTAATGTAAATACGGTTTTTCAAAGCTATGCGCTTTTTCCGCATATGAATGTTTTTGATAACGTGGCTTTTGGTTTGGTTGAGAAGAAAATGAAAAAGGCGGAAATCAGGAAAAAGGTTCGGGAGGTATTGGAATTGGTACAGCTGACGGGTTTTGAAAGAAGAAAGCCCGACCAGATGTCGGGAGGACAAAAGCAGCGTGTGGCAATTGCCAGGGCAATCGTAAATAATCCCAGGGTTTTATTGCTGGATGAACCTCTGGGGGCTTTGGATTTAAAGCTTAGGAGGCAGATGCAGCTGGATTTAAAGCACTTGCAGCAACAGCTTAATATTACATTTGTATATGTAACGCATGACCAGGAAGAGGCAATGACTATGAGTGACAGGATTGCCATTATGAATGGCGGTGTCTTTGAGCAGATTGGTACGGCGGAGGAGATATATGAGCACCCGAAGACAAAATTCGTTGCGGATTTTATCGGAGAATCCAATATCTTTGAAACCAGTATCCATGCGGTAGAGGAAAAGATGCTGAAGCTTATTATGGAGCAGGGAGATGTCACCGTAAGGGAGCAGGGATTTGAAGTAAATGAAATAGCATACCTGTGTGTAAGGCCGGAAAACATAAAAATTTCAGAATTTCCCGTGGAAGGCTTCAATTTGAAGGGTATCATAAAAGAGAACATCTATGTCGGGTCCCAGATTAAAACAACTATTGAGATGATAAACGGCTATCTGGTTAAGAAAACGGCTTTTCCGGACGGAGATATGAAACCGGCGGGAAGTATCGTGTATTTGTACTGGGATGACGGGAAGTCCGTTTTGATGCATACCAAAGAGGATAAGATATATAATTACATAGAATCAGCCGAAGGGGGGAGCATTCCCTCATGAAAAAAGAAAAGAAGAAAAAGGTAAAAAATCAAAATCATACGCTTCCCTTGCTGGCAATGATTTCACCGACGGTTATCTGGCTGTTTTTATTTCTGGTCATTTCCCTGGTCTATATTATAGTGATAAGCTTTATGACAAAGGGCCCCTTCGGTACCATAAAATGGATGCCTTCACTGCAGAGCTATATTGATTTTTTAAATCCCGTATATTTAAAGGTTTTTAGAAAATCAGTTGAAATCGCGGCGCTGACCACGGTATTCTGTCTGTTGGTATCCTATCCCTTTGCAATGGCATTATCAAAGACCACCGGGAAAAAAAAGATGCTTTTTATGATTCTGCTGGTTCTTCCTTTTTGGATTAACGGATTAATACGGTTAAATGGGTGGGTGAATATCCTGCGGGAAACGGGAATACTGAACAGCCTCCTTATGAAGATCGGACTTCAGCCAATTAATTTTATGTATACGGACGGAGCCATTGTTTTTGGCATGGTGTATGCCTTTTTGCCCTTTATGGTGCTGCCTATTAATAATTCCCTTAGTAAGATGGACCCCGCGCTCTTAGAGGCGGCATCGGATCTGGGAGCTAAAAAATTCCGTACATTTTGCCGGGTAACACTTCCGCTTTCCATTCCGGGCATCTTTTCGGGGACAATTCAGACTTTTATACCAAGCCTGGGAGCCTTCTATATTGCCGATATCATGGGCGGAGGAAACACCATGCTTCTCGGCAACCTGATAAAAAATCAGTTTACCAGTGCAAGAAACTGGCCCTCCGGGGCAGCTTTTTCCGTGGTACTAATCGTATTTACATTAATTGTCATGAAGCTATATAATAAAGTTGGAAATCCTGAGGATTTAGTTTAGGAGGGATGAGAATGAAAGCAGCAGCTAAAGCGGGTAAGGAAAAAAAGAACGGTTATGGTTACGATCTGATTGCGTATACGGTCTATGCTTTTCTGTATTTGCCGATTTTAATTGTAATTATTTATTCCTTTAATAAGTCGGAGATTAATGTCAACTTTACGGGCTTTACCTTAGACTGGTATAAAGAGCTCTTTTCAAAAGACAGGGATTTGTGGCAGGCATTAAAGACGTCTTTGCTTCTTGCCTCCTACAGTACCATTATTTCCTGTGTAATCGGTACGTTTGCAACGATTGCCATGCACCGGTACCGGTTTCCCGGAAAACAGATTATTGAGAATCTTTTGTATATTCCCATTGTAATCCCGGAGATAGTCATAGGCATTGCTTTTTTGGCTACCATGAGTATGTTTGGCATAAATATGAGCATGACCACACTGGTAATTTCCCATGTTACATTTTGTGTTCCCTTTGTCATATTTACTTTGCGTCCCCGGATCTCAGGCTTTGATGCCTCCATAGAAGAGGCCGCCATGGATCTGGGAGCGAATCAATGGCATACCTTAAAGCGGGTGACCATTCCCATGCTGGTTCCCGGTATTATAGCCAGTGCCTTAATGTCCTTTACCTTATCCATAGATGATGTGACGATCAGCTTTTTTGCGGCAGGTCCTGAGAATACAACACTTCCCATAAAAATATACGGTATGGTCCGGGGAAAGATAAGTCCGGATGTTTATGGGCAGTGTGTAATCATCATGCTGGGAACAATTGCATTGGTGGCGGCCGCTATGCTGATATTGTCGGCAAATGCAAGAAGGACAAAAAGAATACAGTCAAACTAAAGCTACAGGAGGATTAGATTATCAATGGAGGCAGAAATAATAGTAAAAGGGAATATATTTACCGGTAATCCCAGGATGCCCTATGTCTCATGTATGGCCATAAGGGACGGTGCTTTTATTTATGTGGGAGACGAAGCCGGGGCGGCGGAGTATGCAGGACCGGATACGGAAATAAAGGAAGTAAGCGGTGGTCTTATTACGGCGGCCATTCAGGATGGCCATGCACATATATCCATGAGTATGGCAGCCTTATTTGAGGTGGACTTGAATCCTTATAAAACAATCAAAGATTATCAAAGGGCTATTCGCGGGTATATAGCCGAGCATCCGGAGAAGGATTGTATTTACGGAAGAGGATTCTTAAATGGGGTATTCCCAAATGGAACCGCAACCAAAAATTATCTGGATGAAATATCCACAGATTTACTGCTGTATATGGAATCGGAGGATGGGCATACGGCATGGGTAAATTCCAAAGTACTTGAAGTTTGCGGAATAGACAGCGGGATACCGGATGTTAAGGATGGTGTTATCGGACGTGACGGGAAGGGTAATCCCAACGGATGCTTTCGTGAAGCGGCAGAGCAATTGCTGAAAAAGGCGGAGGCCGTATATACAAAAGAGGATATCAAAAAGGCAATATTGTATTATCAGGATATGGCCTTTGATTATGGAATATCAAATGTATTTGAGCCTCTGGGAGGTAATATATCCGTCAAAATGGAGGCTTATAGAGAGCTTGTGCGGGAGAATAAGCTTAAGGTGCACACAACGGTTGGTTTATATATAAACCCGGAGGATGACTGGCAGGAGTGCTTAAAGCAGTTTTCCGCATACAGGGATGAAATAAAGTCGGATATGTTTAAAATTGACAGTATTAAAGTGTTTATTGACGGAGTAGTGGAGGGGCATACGGCTTTCCTGAAAGAGGAATATGCGGATGTTCCCGGAGACTGCGGAGAGTCGATGTGGAAGGATGAAAAGCTGTATGGTATGTTTGCCGCCGTTGAAAAGGAGGGCTATTCCCTCCATGTGCATGCCATCGGAGACGGTGCGATTTCACAGGCACTGGATGCCTTTGCCTACGCGGATAAAGAGGCCGGCATAGAGAATAACCGGAATACCATCACGCATGTACAGGTCCTTGACGAAGGTGATTATAAGCGGTTTGCCGATCTGCATGTCATTGCGGCGGTCAATCCCTATTGGCATTACAGGCAGCCCTTTTATTATGAGGAGCTGGAAGTTATTTATCTGGGACGCAAACGTGCGGAAAAGGAATATCCAATTAAGTCCTTTTGCGATGCCGGGGCCGTTGTTACCTTTGCCAGTGACTGGCCGGTATCTGTTCCGTGCAATCCATGGATAGGAATGGAAATCAGCGTAACGCGTAAGGAGCCGGGAAATAAATCTATGCTGAGCCTGAATCCGGAAGAGAGGGTCACACCGGAGGAAGCTCTTTACTGCCTGACCCGCAACGGCGCTTATCAAAATCATCTGGAGGAGCGTTATGGAAGCATTGAAGCCGGAAAGCAGGCGGATTTCCTGGTACTGAATCAAAACCCTCTGACGATAGATCCTTACAGAATTCATGAAACCAGGGTTTTGGAGCATTATGTAAAGGGCAAATGCCCTATGAACAGGTAAGATAAAGAAAATGATAAAAAAGGCAAAGATGCCGGTATAAGGTATCTTTGTTTTTTTATATAAAAAAAAGGAGGAATGCAGGTTATGAAAAAAAAGAGATTTCATGTTTTACGTGTAGCAGGTATTGTAATAGCATTATTGGTATCATCCACATCCCTTGTGGGCTGTAGGAACGGAGATACCAAAGGGGACTCCGCAAAGGGTAGTTCCGCAGAGGACAGCTCTGCAGAAGGTACCGGAACGGACAGCGGGGAGGCGGAAAATACAGAAGACAGTGGCTATGCGGATAAAATCTATATTTATAACTGGTCGGAATATATGACCCAGGATGTTAAGGATGCTTTTTATGATGAGTATGGCATAGAGGTAGTGGAAGCAACCTTTGAATCCAATGAAGAAATGCTGGCAAAATTAATTACGGGCGGCTCGGATCAATATGACCTTGCTGTTCCCACTAACTTTTTCGTGGAAGCAATGCTGGCCAATGACTTACTTGAGCCATATGATGAGGGGGCCATAACCAATATCGGAAATATTGATGAAAAATATTTAAATCCCGATTATGATCCGGAGCAAAAGTATACGATTCCTTATTTCGGAACAGCATCCCTGTTTGTAGGAAATACGAAAAAATTAGAGGAGCTGGGTGTTACCGGATTAAATACTTATGAGGATTTATTAAACCCGGCGTTAGAGAATAACTTAATTATTATGGATGACAACAGCGGTATTTCCGGCTTCAGCCTGCAGACTATGGGCATGGATCCCGAGGTGAAAACGGAGGAGACTATGGCAAAGGCGCAGGAAAACCTTTTGGAAAATATTAATCCTTTAATTAAGACCTGGGCCGATAATGCCGGAGGACGTGATATGCTGATTCGCGGAGAAGCGGCAGGCGGTTATGTATATAGCGGTATTGCGGCGCAGATACTGGCGGAGAATCCGGATACACAGCTGTATCTGGTGGATCAGCATAACAGTCTTTCCATGGACTGTCTGGTACTGTTGAAGGGAAGTGAGCATAAAAAGGAGGCTCAGCTTTTTGTTGACTTTTTATTAAGACCGGAAATATCCGCCCAGCTCACAGATGCATTTATGTATGTGTGCCCTAATGCTGCGGCAAAGGAATATACCAGCGAAGAGGTCCGCAATAATCCTGCCTGCTTTCTTCCTGATGAGTTTTACAGTGATTATTATTTCGTTAAGACAATTCCGGATGATGTGGCCGCTATGAATGATGAGGTGTCAACTATTGTAAAATCTTCCAAATAGCCGGTATGGCTGCGCCCGTTTATAGTGTTTAAATTCATTAAGCCTTCAAATATTTTATTCACAGCGGCTGAATATACATTTTCCACCTGTAAATGTTTTCAGTACCTTTGTTTTGTGAATTTCTGAGACCGGAATATGATAAATATCCCTGTCAAGAATAACAAAATCGGCAGAGTTTCCGGGAACCAGGCTGCCACATCTATGTTCTAAATGCTGCTGGAAAAAACCATTTGTTAAGGTCTCCATCATTTGGGGAACCGTTAAGGCTTCATTTTCTCCAAGGGGAGGAAGGGCAGTCAGCTGGGGATGCTTACGGGTGGCTCCGATACTAAGGGACATGAAGGGATTAGGGTCTATGGTGACAGGATAATCACTGCCCGTGATAAGCATAACCCCCTCCCTGTGGAGAGATCCCAGGGGATATTGTAAGTCCGCCCGTTTATGACCAAGATATGGTATTTCAAGAGTATCATGGTATTCAGGATTTTTAAAGTGCCAATAGGGATTCACAACACCCATAATTTTCAAATCGGTCATACGTTTTCGGTCATCCGGGGCAACAAGCTGCAAATGGGTAATGGCATGACGGAGGCTTGTCGGTCCGTTTTTTTCCCTGACATAGAAGAATGCATCCAGAGTCTGATGTACGGCGGCATCTCCGATGGCATGGACATGAATGTTATAACCAAGCCTTTCACAGCGTAAGAAGGCGGAATTAAGGGCATTCTGTTCCCAAAGCCCTGCACCGCAGCTTTCCGGGGTGTCGTGATATGGCTCGAGTAAATAGGCAGTATGTCCTTCAATTACGCCGTCTATGAAAAATTTAACGGTATTCAGAGATACATGCTCACTATCACTGATTTTTTTCTCTTTTGAAAGAGTATCAAGGACGGTATCGGCATTGTCTCCGTCCAGGAAGGGATAGCCGATGCTAAAGTGTATTTTCAGATGCCCCTCCTCCTCCAGTACTCTGTATGCCTCCAATGCACGCAGAGGTGATAACAGCAGGGGCTCAAAGGAAGCAGTGATCCCATAGGAAAGAGCTTTTTCCTGGTAGTCAAGAATAGCCCTTTTATATTCGTCAAGTGTGTAGGGAGGAATGATATTACGTATAGTGCTCTGTGCATTTTCCCGTACACATCCGCAGGGAATATCGGTTCCCGGGTAAGTCTCAATGATCCCTCCTAAAGGAGGAACGGTACAGGATGTGATATTTGCAAGCTCCATGGCTTTTGTGTTGAACCAATAGGAATGATGATCCTCGGAGGCCAGGGCCACCGGAATGTCCGGGCAGACGGCATCCAGATAATCTTTGGCAGGAATTCCATTAGGGAAGGCTCCGTTAATCCATCCTCCGCCACGCACAAAGGAGCAGCCGGGAGAATGGGCCAGATAATCTTTGATGATCTGCTGATAGTCTTCTATGGTTTTTTGTTCATATAAGGTGATATCACAGATGATTTCCGTATTTCCGCTGATATGAGCATGACCTTCCGCATAGGAAGGGGTGATAATCTGATTTTCCTTTAAAGTGATGATGGCAGTATCGGCAGCCTGGTAATCCTGTATATCGGAAATAGAACCGGCAGCCAGAATCTGGCCGCTGCCGACGGCAATAGACCGGACGGACAAGGGGCTGCCGGAATGGGGATAAATGGTTCCGTTGATGATGTAATCGGCTTTTAGCATAGAATACCTCCTAATAATTCTGGCAAATAAAACATAAAGTTATTTTCTTATATATTGTAACAATAAGCTCAGGATAAGTCTATCTGCTGATAAGGAACCTTTTCTTTTAATAAATCAATAAAGCGATGGGAATCCAGAAGCTCCGGAAAGAGGATTCCTCTTTGTGCGCCTTCCAGACACATAAGACCGCCAATTACAGCCGGTAGGGCAACGGAAACGCCCAAGGTTCCACAGGCCTCATAGCAGGCAAGAGCATTTAAGGCAATGGGAGGGAGGAGCACACGATAGGAAACGGGATTTCCATTCTTTGTGCCGTCAATGATAAAACAGGTTTCATACAGCCACTCCAGGTGATTATCCTTTGGGGGTTCTTCTGTAAGAAAGTCATCACCCGGTTTTTTGGTTAATGCCATCAGAACGTCAAAGGGCTTTATTTTCCGGCCATTTATCTCAATTTCATTATCCGGGGTAAATCCCATACAGATAAAGGTCGCTGCCTGTTCATCTATAGCATATTTAAAATCACAGCAAGTGAGTCCTTTACCAATGGTATTGGGCAGGGTGTAGATTTCCTCATGGGAATGATGTGCTACCCATATATGGTGTAAATGTGGACCAAAATCAAAGGATTCCGGTTCGGCAAAGATGCCTGCCCTCTCATAGGTACCATTCCGAAATACGTAGGTATCTGAGCAAAAGTCAATTAGTGCCTGGTTGGGTGCCCATCCCGGATACCAGGGCTTTATCAGAGTCTTGGAATTGCTGAATTTTCCGCCTCCACGAATTTTAATGCCGGAAACGGTATCCAGCCTGTCACAGTAATATTTAATGAATACATTAGATAATCCGGGAGTATTTCCACATCCCAAAAGTGCGGTCAAACCGGCAGTCTTGAATTCTTTATCAAGGTCGAGAGTCTGTCCATGAATTAATTGGTCCCAGAAGGGATCATCAAAGGCGGTGTTTACGTAATGGGCATGTACGGCTAAAGCTGCTTTCATTACATTTTTGGCAAGCCAGGGAAGTGTCATATCAAAAATAACATCGGAGTCCCCGGCAATGCGGATAATGTCTTCCGTATGGCTGGCATTGACGATGACTGTTTTAAGTTTTGGGCTGTTAATTTTTTTAGACACGCTTTCCAGAGTTTTCTTATTAATGTCACTTAACAGAACACTCTCAACACGAGTGTCCTTGCATAGAATAGATGCACAGGCGGAGCCTTGACAACCTGCGCCGATAATACAAGCTTTCATAAAAAACCTTCCTTTCCATTGCTTTTTTTATAGTGTAGAATGCATAGAAGAATAAAGGTCAATAGAAAATCAGAAGAAAATCTGGAGTATGCTCTACTTTTTAAGCATGGGGCAGAATATCAAAAAATGAATTTGAAATAAGGCTTGTAAGGGAGGAAATGGTGGATATGATGAAAATAGGGGTATTTGCATCAAAGCATAGGATCAGTATATATACCATACGGTTCTATATCAAGGAAGGTCTTCTTTTACCTGAAAAGAAAAATAATCAATATTATTTTGATGAGAGCTGCGAGGAGGATATGATTCTTATTAAGGAGCTGAGAGAGTGTATGTTTAGCTTGAAGGAGATATCCAAAATTCTTTCCGTAAAACGCATTTCCAGATTTCAGGAGGAACAGAGCGTGACTTATCTGGTAGATACTATGCATAGAAAAGAAAAAGAGCTGTATATGCAAAGGGATAAGCTCACATCGATCATACGGAGAGTACAAAAAAAGGCAGAGGATTTTTCTGCAATGCAGCCTCCGCAGTTAAAAGCAAAAGGAATTTCTATTGGATTTTGCGAAAAGCTTTGCTGTCCCATTTGCAAAAAAGCGCTGACCTTTACCAATATGAGTATAGAAGGGACCTTAATTACGGAGGGAAGGAGTGCCTGTCGGTGTGGGTACAAGATTACCATGGAAGAAGGCGTTATGTTAACAGCCAGCATTGACAGGGATATGGAGGTCTGGTACACCATTGATGCTCTTATCTGTTCCTTTTCCCAGGAATATCTGCAGTCGCTTTTCCGGGTATACAGCTGGATGCTGGATCAGCTGGCAGAAAAGGAGATTCAAAACAAGGTTATATTATGTAACGGTGAAAACGGAGCAGAATTTTTATATCAATACTTACCTAAGCTTGGTACCACCAATAAATATATCATTACCGATGTTTCGCCTATGACGGTCACTCTTACCAAGAGGCGGTTGGAATACTTTAAGGAGGATTATGATATTTTATATATTGCCTGTGCCCCCCATGAGATTCCTTTACGGCAGGGTAGTGTGGATATTTTGATTGATGACGGGTCCTCCTTTTATGACATGTTTGACAGCAATGATTTTTTTATTGAAAAAGTCCACAATGTGTTAAAGAAGGATGCCTTCATTGTAGGATTTTATTCTTATTATGACAGCAATGCCGTTTCCTTACAAAATATTAAAAGACTTTTTCCCGGTGCAAATATAGGA
The DNA here is from genome assembly GCA_946409475.1 of uncultured Lachnospiraceae bacterium. Lineage (GTDB taxonomy): Bacteria > Bacillota > Clostridia > Lachnospirales > Lachnospiraceae > CAMJWQ01. The sequence continues at coordinate 3,310 of CAMJWQ010000046.1, read as the reverse complement.
AATATGGGGATCAGGCAATTTAAAAGAAATTTAAGGGAGAAGGGCTATGTGCTGGCAAGAGAGCAGGAAATAGGAAGTGTACATGAGCCGGGAGACTGGGCTAAATTTCACGATTCTAAAGAGGAAATGCATATGATGGCCTATGTGGCAAGTAAGCCCAGCCATAAGGCCTTCTATACTTTTCATACGTAATAAAATCCCCTGATATAGGGTGAAATGGAAAAAAGTAAAAGAAGAGAAAATAGAAATTACAAGTTAAAAGATAGAGTAAACGGTTATCGAAGCAATGATGTGTGCAGAAAATCTGCAGCCGGAGAAGGTAAAATTCGTTCTTAAAAATAACATCCATACATAAAGACGTAACTGACCGATTGCTGCAAATCAATCCTGCGCTGGCGAAACAGGCGAGGAAGGTATTGGATTTAAATAAGTCAGAACGTCACATCCGTGGTGGATTAGCAACCAGAGAGAAGTATCTGCATCAGGATTTAAATAATTATAAGGAATAGATAATAAAATACGAAAGATAAGAATGAATCTGCTATTAATAATGTAAATAAATAAGCCTGTAATTATGAATCAGTAAAAAAAGCATAGAAAGGTGTTGGATTTTTACCGGCATCATAACAGGATATGATTCCTTTCCTAAATGAAATAGCAATTTTGGAAAAAAATGAAGGAACAATGGTTCGGAAATGAAATGTACAATGCATACAATACGTTTATGAGTAATTGATAAAGGGGAATAAAGGTAATTGACAAATTATATAAAAAGGATAATAATTGACAAGGATAAAAAGCAAGAGGAAAAATGTATTTCAGATTAGGTACAAAATGAATAATATAGTAACCGGTCCCCCAGAGCAGGCGGTTTAGCCATAAGGCAGGGCAGTATATTATTTAGAATGAAAAATAAATATTAAGAAACCGGGAAGAAGAATGTTTACCAATAAAGACTTGAAAAAATTAATTATTCCGCTAATGATAGAGCGCTTACTTGCTGTTTCTGTCGGAATGGCAGATATTATCATGGTGTCTGTTGTGGGAGAAGCAGCAGTATCGGGGGTTTCTCTGGTAGACATGATAAATGTCCTGCTTATTGATATCTTCTCTGCAATGGCGACGGGAGGAGCTGTTATTACTTCCCAGTTCATAGGACAAGGAAGCCGGGAAAGAGCAAATAAGTCCGCTGAACAATTATTTTTTATCACAGCAGTGATTTCCATATCGATCATGATGATTGTCCTCCTAACGAAAAAAACAATGCTGCGTATTGTTTTCGGACAAATTGATGAGAATGTTATGAAAAATGCTGTTCTTTATTTTACCATATCCTCTGTATCTTATCCCTTTATAGCGCTGTACAATGCAGGTGCCGCTGTCTTTCGTTCCATGGGTAATTCTAAGGTTTCCATGATTTCCTCGGCTATTATGAATCTGCTGAATATTTGCGGTAATGCGGTATTTGTTTTTGTATTCCATGCAGGAGTTGCCGGGATTGCATTTTCGTCACTTGCTTCCAGAGCTTTTGCGGCGGTACTTATCATGATATTATTAAAGAGTAAGAAAGAATATATACATATCGGAGCTTACAGTAAAATTCGTCCGGACAAGGTCTTTATTAAAAAGATCCTGTCTATCGGTATCCCAAACGGCCTGGAAAACAGCATTTTTCAGCTGGGAAGAATTATTGTAGTGAGTATCATAACCATGTTTGGGACGGTACAGATTGCAGCCAATGCCATTGCCAACAATATTGATGCCTTCGGGATTCTGCCCGGACAGGCAGTGAGTCTTGCCATGATAACTGTTGTGGGACAATGCGTCGGAGCCGGTGATTTTGAAGGAGTTAAGAAATATACGAAGAAATTATTAAAAATTACATACATCGTCATGCTTTCTTTAAATTTTCTGTTATTATTATTTCTCCCCCTTATATTGAAAATATATCATTTATCGGCGGCGACCACGGATTTGGCGTATATATTAATTTTCATACATAATGGATTTGCCATACTGTTATGGCCGCTGTCCTTTGTTTTGCCCAACGCACTGCGGGCGGCCAATGATGTGAAATTCACTATGTTTGTTTCCATTTTCTCCATGTTTACCTTCCGTATTGTATTCAGCTATATCATTGCCGTTAATTTTGGCTACGGTGCTATCGGGGTATGGGCTGCCATGATCATCGACTGGATATTCCGGATTATACTCTTTGTTACCAGATTCTTAAGAGGAAAGTGGAAGACCATGGCTTTAAGGGCTAATGGGTGATGAGAAAATAAGGCAAAAAGAAACCGGCCCTTGTAAACGGATGTTTTTTACCTTATAATAGTTGAAAAAACAGACTTTATGTCACATTAATAGGAGGAGCAGCGCTGTGAGAGAAACAGTCATCGTTTTGGATTTTGGCGGACAATACAATCAACTAATAGCGAGAAGAGTAAGAGAATGCCATGTATATTGTGAGGTTCATTCTTACCATATCGGCTTGGATAAGATAAAGGAAATGAATCCGAAGGGAATCATATTTACAGGCGGACCCAACAGCGTATACGGAGAAAATGCTCCCGCTTGTGATAAAGCCATTTATGACCTTGGTATACCTGTTCTTGGAATATGCTATGGTGCGCAGCTTATGATGTACCAGTTAGGCGGTACGGTCGGTACGGCACCTATCAGAGAATATGGAAAAACAGAAGTTACCTTTGATAATACAGGAAAGCTTTTTGGCAATACATCAGGCAAGTCCATCTGCTGGATGAGCCATACGGATTACATTTCAAAGCCGGCGGAGGGCTTCCGCGTGGTAGCACATACGGAAGTATGCCCCGTGGCGGCATCCGAAAATGTGGATAAGAGCTTATATACGGTACAATTTCATCCGGAGGTAGTGCATACCAAGGAGGGAACCACTATGCTGCAGAACTTCCTGTTTGATGTATGCGGCTGCAGCGGTGACTGGAGAATGGATTCCTTTGTGGAAAGCTCCATAGAAGCCATTAAGGAAAAGGTGGGTGCCGGAAAGGTATTATGTGCCCTTTCCGGCGGAGTAGATTCCTCCGTTGCGGCAGTCATGTTATCCAAAGCAGTAGGAAAACAGCTTACCTGTATTTTTGTAGACCATGGGCTTCTTCGTAAAAACGAAGGCGATGAAGTGGAAGAGGTCTTTTCAAAATCAGGAAAATTTGACCTCAACTTTATCCGTGTCAACGCTCAGGAAAGATTTTATAATAAACTGGCCGGCGTTTCTGAGCCGGAGAAAAAACGTAAAATTATCGGAGAAGAGTTTATCCGCGTCTTTGAGGAA